>DATHAN010000342.1:0-5785 GCA_035296645.1 Thermoleophilaceae bacterium | reverse complement strand
GAGTTCCACCGCGGCGACTTCTCCGGACGCATCAACTACATCGCCCAGCGGGTCCGGCACGAGGACGGACGGCCGCTCGGCTATCTCTTCCTCTACAACCCCGACGTACCGGCGAGCGTCCAGACGTTGATGGTGCGCGGGAATCGACCCATGTACGAGCGCATGGCCGCGCTCGTCGAGCCGCGCACTCGCCCGGGGGCGATCCTCTTCGGCGACCTCGAGGCCTCGGGGACGCTGTCCCGGCAGCTTCCGAGCGTGGCCTACTGCCGCCTGATCCGTGCGCTTCGAGGCGAGCTCGAGTCGGAAGTCGGAAGGCGCGGCGGCATCCTCGGCAAGCACGCCGGCGACGGCGTGACGGCGTTCTTCCTCTCCGAGCAGCTCGGCTCCGACGCGGAGGCCGCGGCCGCCGCGCTCGAGACGGCGCTTGCCTTCCCCCGCCTGACCGAGGAGACGGCGAGTGCCCTGAGCGCCGACGACCTTCCGGTCAAGCCCCGGGGCATCCGTCTGAACGTCGGGGCGCATTGGGGCGCCACCGTCTTCGTCGGCCAGATCGCCGCCGAGGGCCGGCTCGAGGTGACCGCCCTCGGGGACGAGGTGAACGAGGCCGCTCGGATTCAGCAGTCGGCGCGCCACGGGCGCGTGTTGGGCTCGAAGGCGCTGCTCGAGCGCCTGACCGTGGATGGCCCGACGGAGATGGGGATCGATCCGGCCCGACTCGAATACGAGCCGCTCGAAAGCCTCGAGGGGGTGACCGAGAAGGCGATCCGCGACGCCGGGCACCTGCCGGTCGTCGACCTCCACGAGCACCTCGGGCGAGCGGCCCTCGCCTGAGGCCGCCGGAAGCGCTCCGGGCGAGCCGGCGGTGACGTCAGGCGCCCGGCTTTACGACCATGAGGAAGACGGCGAGCACGATGAGGAAGCCGGCGAGGCCGCCCGCGACGCCCTCGCGCCGGGCCCGGCGCTGGTAGTCGTCGGACAGCGTCGCCTCGGTGCCCTCGGAGACGGCGAGCTCTTGCTCGACCATGGGCGCGAGCCTGCGGTCAGCGGGGATGAAGTACCCGCCGATTAGCCCGCCCAGGACGATCACGATCGCCAGCGTGGCGCTGATCCAGAGGTCGCCGAAGCTCCATGGCCCCGCGATCACCTGGTAGACGCCAGTGATGAGCACGACCACGAGCGCCGGCGTCGCGAACCGGGTGTTGAGCGCCAGCTGCAGGCGATGGACGTACGGAAGGTGGCGGTTGCTGAGCTTCAGCGCCACCGGGAACATCAGCGACTCGGCGAAGGTCGAGCCGAACCCGACGACCACGGCCGTGATGTGCAGGAAGACGGACAGGCTGTAGAGCGTTATCGCGCCGATGACCACGGGCACCTTCTCTCCTTTCGAGGGGTTCGCATCCTACGACGGGCGCGCGTAGGTCCCCGCGATGCGGCTGTGGCCGGGGACGGTCCAGACGATGCTCGGAGCTAGGAGTGGCTCGAGAGCGGCGCTGGAGCCGCCGGCGTAGAGCTCGTTCTGGGCCTCGTGCAGTTGGTCGAGGAGGGCGACCGCCGCGTCCCGGTTCACCGCCTCGGCGTCACAGAGCTCCCCACCACGCGAGCGCCGCGGTGGCCGTGAGCACGCCGGGACCGGGATGACGTAGCAGGGGTCGAGCGGATCGCATGTAGGCAAGACGGAGCCCCACCGCGAGCGCCGCGAAGCCGGTCGACGCCCCGGCGGCGACCAGAGCGAGTCCCCGGGCTGTATCGCCGTGGAGGACCGTCCCCGAGAGGAGCAGCGCGCATCCGACGGTGAGAAAGGCGACGGTCGTCAGGTGCCACGCGACGTGGATCATCGCCTTGGTCATCACCGGACCACCGAACGGACTGGACGGCAGCATCGCCCGCGACAGCTTTCTCACCACGAGCACCTCGCCGCCCGCTCCGTGGACCGCGGCGCCGAGATGGCGAGGGATCCGGCGACGACGAGCGGGACGTTCACGCAGGGGCCTTCCGCGAAGCGACCGTCGGCTCTCGGGCGCGCGTCCCCCACTCCCGCGCGAACTCTCGTAACAGCGGCGGGTACACGATCAGGTGCCGGAACGGCCTGATCGCGGCCATGTCGGCCTTTCCGAACAGTCCGTTGGGCTTCACGAGAACCGCCATCTGGCCGCAGTGGCCGCCGGCCCCGTCCGGGACCAAGCCCAGGTGCGTGACGCCGTGCATCGTCTGGTTGGCCACCTCGGCGGCGAACTCGTCCTCGAGCAGGTACAACGAGGTGAAGGGGAGCGCGTCGAACGCCGGGGCCGGGGCCTCGCGGAGGTCGGTGGGCAAGCGGTCGCGGAGCGTCGGGGCCCGAGAGTCGAGACCGGCGTCCTCGTCGTCCCAGCCGAGCAGCTCCCCCAGCTTCCACCGGAGCGCAAACAGCGTGCGGACGGCGCGAGAGCGGCTTTGCGACGGGTCGCTCGAGAGGATCGCCTCGACCGCCCTCGGAAACTCGTCGGGTTCGCCGGGTGCCGGAACTCCCCACACGTCCTCGAGCCGGAAGTCGGGGGCGATGTCGTGAATGCGCCACGGCCGCGAGGTGTGCGCGGTGTCTGGGAGCTTCATGGGTGGACCTCCATCACTGCGCGGATCGATCGGCGTAAGGCCGATTTCACGGCCGTGTCAGACCATCCATACATAGGTGTATGGATACATTACGGAGCGTCGGCCGCGGTGTCAAGTCCCCGCGGACGCGATACAGATAGGCAATGGCCCCCCCGACCCGCACGCCTCGCAGCAGGTGGATCGACGAGGGGCTGCGCGCCCTTGCCGCCGGCGGCCCGGACGGCGTCCGGATCGAGCCGCTGGCTCGGGCGCTCGGCGTAACCAGAGGCGGCTTCTACTGGCACTTCGAAGGCCGGGGCGCGCTGCTCGAGGAGATGCTCGACACGTGGGAGCGGGTGAGCGTCGACGAGGTGATCGAGCGCGTGGAGGGCGAGGGTGGAGACGCCAGGGCCAGGCTGTGGGGACTGTGGGCGCTCGCGGCCTCCCGCGGCGAGCTGCTGACGATCGACCTGGCGGTCCGCGACTGGGCGCGGCGCGACCGGGCGGTCGCCAAGCGCCTCCGACGCGTCGACAACCGGCGCATGGAGTACATGCGCTCGCTGTTCGGCGCTTTCTGTCTCGACGAGGAGGACGTCGAGGCGCGCTGCATGCTCGCCTTCTCGTTGTGGATAGGCAACCACTTCATCGCCGCCAATCACGGCGCGCGCCGACGGTCCGATGTCCTCGACCTGGTCATGGCGCGGCTCCTGGCGTAGATGCTCGATGGCGGCGACGGCAACCCGCTCCGCCGGCCGGTTATCTGTCGCGTCGCAGTCGGTCTCTCAGGACCAGCACCAGGAGACCGAGGATGATCAGGAGGGCGGGCGCGACGAACGGAAGCGCCGTGAGGATGCTGCCGTGGTCTGCGATCGGAAGGGGCATCAGCCGCTTGCTGGCGCCGGGCCGCCACGAATCGCCGCGCCACCCTTGGGCTCGGAGCGCGGGCGCCGTTGAGTTTCCTCGGCATCGCTCACCGCGACGCGGTGGACGCCCCACGCCAGGAGGAGCAGGAATCCGAGCGTGATCGCGAGAACCGCTCCGTAGGCGGCGGTCCAGAGCGCGGGCGCGGCGGTCTTCTGCTCTCGCTGGAGCACGAGCCGGTCGGCGACGAACGGACGCGTGAACTGCGGCTCGGCCGGAACTCCGGGGACGGGGATGGCGGGGTCAGCGGGGAGGAAGATCGGGACCGACATGATCGATGCCCCCTCATGCAGACGGATCATCGACTTCCAGCTCGCGTGGGCGGGGATCGGCTCGGTCGTCGCATAGGTGCCGGGAGCGATCTGCCGCAGGCGATCGACGACGAGGCCGCCCCCCTGCCACGAGGTGACGGTGAGCCACTCCGCGTCGCCCGCCACGTTCGGAGGCGTGACGTTGACGATCGTGTTCACGCCTCGCTCCGGACCCGGCGTAGCGTCGGAGACCGTGGCGGTCACCGTGACGCCCGGCTCGGCGGGCTTCGGGAGCGCCAAGGCGACCATCGCCGCGGCGGCGGCCGCCGCGCCGACCGCCGCGAACCTGAGGGACCTCGCGCGAGTGATCTCGTCGGCCGCGAGCCGCGCACCGATCCACGCGCCGATGAGCGAGCCGGCCACGGCCATCCCGAAGCCGAGCAGGGCGGCCTCGGGCAAGAGCGTCGAAGGCCAGGGAAGCGGGAAGACGAGGTGGGTCCAGCCCCACTCAGCGGCGAGACCGACCGTCCCGATCGCGACGCCGCAAACCGCGCCGAGCGCGAGCGGGCGGGTCCTCGGAAGCCGCCACGCCGCGAGCTCCACGATCGCCGCCTCGACCAGGTAGAGCGGGAAGACGGGGGTCGGCTCTCCGAGCACGGGGCCGACGAGGACGGCGATCACGCCCCGGAGCACGAGGAAGAACCCGACCGCTCCGAGCGCCGCCCAGCGGCCGAGCCAAACCCGCGCTGCGACCAGGGCCGCGCCGGCCGCGAACAGCACGAGCATCGGGTGGAAGACGAAGCGGAACTGAGGCACGCCGAAGTCGAACTCGGCCTGGAAGGTCGAGAGACCGAGGAGGAACGCTCCCGGGAGGGCGATGTGCGTCATCTGGCTCATCCAGCGCCGCTCGCCTCGCGCAGCCGTCTCGGCGTTGGCTCTCCGACCCTCGACGAGCAATACCGCCAGCCCGACGAGCGTCATCGCCGCCCCTCCGATGAGCATCAGGTGGGTCGGGCCCCAGAGCGTGACGTCCTGGCCGAACAGGTTGTGCCAGACGTCGTCGAGCGGGAAGCCGACGAGCGAGAACGCTCCGCAGGCGGTGATGAGGACGCCGCCGAGCGGCGCGTACCAGTCACCGGAGATGTGGACTGCTGAGCGACTGGGCTTCCCCTGCGGCAGCACCATGGAGATGAAACCCGACGCGAAGACGCCGAAGAGGCCGAAGAGAATGAAGTAGTGCGCAGGGTTCGCGAGCGGCCCGGCATCGCGACCTTCGGCGATGTGGAGCGAGATGTCCCAGAGCATCCCGAACAGCGCGGTAATCAGGGAGCCAGTGATGAGCAGGGCTGGGACCGCGGCCCAGTCGGGGAATCCGGTCTTCCGCTCGGCGTACGAGCCGATCCTCGCGAGTACCCGGTTCCTACCGGTGCGGTGGCCGACCCCGAGAAAGAGGAGGACGCCGGTGAGGAGGAGCGCGCCGGCGGTGGCGATGATGATCTGGTCGAGCTCCGCGCCGCCGGCCGGCGCGGTTCCTCCTTGCGCCGCGGCGATCGACGGCGAGGCGAGGATCGCCAGAAGCGCTACGAAGGCGGACGAGGAGGCGACACGCGGTCTCAGTTGCATACGGCGAGGCTCCTGGGTCTCGGGGTCCGGCTCGGTACGACGGAGATACCCCGAGACCGGGGCAACGGTAACACCGTCCCATGTAACACGGTCTGTCGGTACGTCGCGTTGGCAGGCAACGCTCAGCCCCGCGTCACGGTTGGTGCTCCGAGCGACGAGTGCTCGACGATCGCCTCGCCGCCGCGGGCCGGCAGCAACGTCACGCCGCGGAACCGCGCCTTCTCGCTCTTGAGTCGCGGGGCCCGCAGCCGCGCGCGGGAGAAGATGGTCGAGATCACGAGCTTCATCTCGAGCGTCGCGAAAGCCGCGCCCAGGCAGCGGCGCACGCCGCCGCCGAACGGAACCCAGGTGTATGGCTCCGGTGCGCCGTCGAGGAAACGCTCCGGGCGAAAGGCCTCCGGGTCCGGCGGGTACAGCTCCGG
>DATHAN010000341.1:0-3110 GCA_035296645.1 Thermoleophilaceae bacterium | reverse complement strand
CTACCGCGCTGACGACCCGGAGGTGACGCCCGAGCGCGTACTCGCCCACTTCGGGGCGGTCACCGCCTGGTACGGCGAGGACCGCGAGGTCATGCTCGACGCCGACTACGTGCGCCAGACGCTGATCGACATCGGCGACCTCCGCTCGGAGCACTGGCCGGTTATGCGCCGCGCGACGCTCCCTCCCGAGCGCCTGCTCGCCACGCGGATGGAGGGGCTGACGCTCGGCGTCCTCGGCCAGCTCGAGGCGCGCGCCAACTGGCACCGCATCACGCGCGAGTGGCTGTATGGCGACTCGCCGGCCACCGAGCTCGGCCGCCAGGAGGCGGACTTCTTCGCCCGGCGTGCGTCTGGGAGCCCGAGCCCGGGAGCGTCCGCCGCGCCCCGCGGCAAGCCACGTCCCGCGGAGCCGATCGCGTGAGCGCCGACTCTCGGTCCGGGCGTACGTGCGCGCCGTCGCCCCGCGGCGAGTCCGGCAGGAGCCGCCGCCCCGGCGCCGGCATCGCCGCGGCCGTCTCCGCCGAGGCCAGGAGCCCCGCCGTCGAGCACCTGCGCGGCGCCGACCCCGTCATGGGCGCGCTCGTCGACGCCCACGGGCCGCTCACGCTCGAGGATCGCGGCCGCGGGCGCCCCACCGACCCGTATGGCGCCCTGCTGCGCGCGATCGTCGGGCAGCAGCTCTCGACGAAGGCCGCGCGCTCGATCTACGGGCGCCTGCTCGAGCGGTTCGGGGGACGCACTCCGGCGCCCGCGGAGCTGCTCGCCGCCGACCCGGAGCTGATCCGCTCGGCCGGGCTCTCGCGGCCGAAGGTCGCCTACCTGCGTGACCTCGCGCAGCGCATCGAGGACGGCGACCTCGTCGTCGATCGCCTCGCGGAGCTCGACGACGACGAGGTCTCAGCCGCGCTCACGGCCGTCAAGGGGCTCGGGCGGTGGACGGCCGACATGTTCCTGATCTTCCACCTCACGCGGCCCGACGTGCTGCCGGTCGGAGACCTCGGGATCCGACGCGCGGTCGAGCGCGCCTACGCGCTCGACGAGCCGCCCGACGCCGAGCGGATCGAGCGGATCGCCGAGCCCTGGCGACCGCACCGCACGCTCGCCTCCCTCTACCTGTGGCGCTCGCTCGACAACGAGCCGTGACCGCTGCGCGGCCGTCGAGCTCCGGCTGGCCGCCCCGCTCGGTGTGGGACATCGCCCGCCCGGGTAGGGTTGCGTCCGTATGGCGAAGCCGAGCAAAGGCTCCTCACCCAAGCGCGGCCGCCCCGGCGGCTTCCGGCACCACGAGCGTGCACCGGACCCCGCCTCCGAGGTCGATCGCCCGCTCGAGCCGAAGGCGCGCCCGGGCAGCGTGACGCCCGAGCACGACCCGAACGGGCCTCCGCATCACCGGCTCAACCGGCCGGTCGGCGAGCCCAACCCCGCCGCCGACTCCGATCCGTTCGAGCCCCATCCCGAGGCGGAGGACCCTCCGCCCCCCGGGCGCCATCCCGGTCCGGGACCCGAGCCCGACGAGCTCGGCGAGCCGGACGCCTACGAACAGGGAGCGAGCCGGCCGGTCAACGAGTAGGCGCGGTGGCCCCGCCGCGCGCTCGGGGCCGCCGGCCGGGCCCTACGCGCAGCTCGGCTCCTCGTCCGCCACGCGGAACGACGAGCCGCACCCGCACGCCGCCACGACATTCGGGTTCTTGACCTCGAAGCCGGCACCCATCAGGCTCTCGGTGTAGTCGACGACCGAGCCGTCGACGTACTGCAGGCTCGCGGGATCCACGATCAGGCGGATGCCGTGATCCTCGAACACCGCGTCGTCCTCGCGCTGCTGGTCGAGCGCAAGCGCATACTGGAAGCCCGAGCAGCCGCCCCCGCGGACCCCGACGCGGAGGCCGGCGTCGTCGGCGGCGGACTGGCTCTCGAGGAACTGCGAGACCTTCTCGGCGGCGAAGTCGGTGAGCGTGACCATGGGCTGATTGTACCGCCTCGTCGCCGCGCTAACCTCGACGGGATGCCGAGCACCGACGAGATCCGCCGCCGCATCGAGCAGGCCCTGCCGGGCGCGAGCGTGCGCGTCGAGGACCTGACGGGCGGCGGCGACCACTTCCGCGCGGAGGTCGTCTCGGACCGCTTCGAGGGCCTCTCTCGGATCGAGCAGCACCAGCTCGTCTACGGCGTCTTCGGCGCCGAGATCGGCGGCCCGATCCATGCGCTCTCGCTCAAGACCTCGACCCCCGAGAGGACGGCCACATGACCGAGGACGAGATCCGGAACTTCCTCCAGCAGGCGATCGACGAGAACAGGGTGATGCTGTTCATGAAGGGCACGCCCGACGCGCCGGCGTGCGGCTTCTCGAAGCGCACGGCGGACGCGCTCAACGTGCTCGGGACGCCGTACGCGGCACTCGACATCCTGCCGGACCCCCGCATCCGCCAAGAGCTCTCGGCGATCTCGAACTGGCCGACCATCCCGCAGCTGTTCGTCGACGGCAAGCTCGTCGGCGGGTGCGACATCGTCACCGAGATGTTCGACAACGGCGAGCTCGCCGAGCTGCTCGGCGTCGAGCAGCCGCCGGAGCAGGAGGTCCCCGCCCCGCCGGAGGCAGAGGCGCCGCAGCCGGGCCCGATCGGGCTCGAGAACCGGCTCGGCTAGCGCCCCGGCTCAGCGCCCCGACGCCCGCGGGGGCCCGCCGCGCCCCCGCCTCCCGAGGCGCTCGTACGCCGTGCGGCCGGCCCCACGCCCGCGGTCGGCGTAGCGGCGCGCGAGCATCCGGTAGCGCTCCTTCTCCTCGGGCGGCAGCGACTGCCAGCGCCGCCACGCCTCGAGCGCGAGCGGCGCGAGGCGGCGCGCGGCTCGCCGGCCGCGCCCCGTCGGCGCGGCCATCAGCGCGCGGCCTCCGCGGGCACCGAGTCGCGGCCGGCCGCACCGGCCGCCCCGGCCTGCGCGCGCTCCTCCCGCTCCTCGAGCCACTCGAGGTACTCGAGGATCCGGTGCGAGTCGTGGATGACCTCCTCGCCGTGGACGAGCACCGGCACCCAGCGCTGGCCGGTCAGGTCCTCCACCTCCGGGCGCAGGCTCTTGGGGAACGGCACCCGGACCTCGTCGAAGTCGATCGCCTG
>DATHAN010000340.1:0-26467 GCA_035296645.1 Thermoleophilaceae bacterium | reverse complement strand
GTGCGATCGGAGTGGTACGTCTCGCTCGAGAAGCCGAGCTGGCAGCCACCCGGCTGGGTCTTCGGGCCCGGGTGGACCGTCCTCTATGCGCTGCTTGCAGTATCGGCGTTCCTCGCCTGGCGCGAGGCACACGGCCCACAGCGCCGTCCACTGCTCGCCCTCTACGCCGTCAATGGCGCCCTCAACCTCGCCTGGACCTACATCTTCTTCCAGGCCAAGCAGCCCGTCGTCGCAGGCATCGAGATCCTCCTCCTGCTCGCCACGATCGTCGCGATGGCTGTGCTCGTCCGTCCCTTCTCGCGGATCGCTGCGGCGACGCTCGTGCCCTATGGAGCCTGGGTCGCCTACGCGTCGAGCATCAACTGGGCGATCGTGGTGCAGAACTAGGCTCCGCCAGCAACCGATCGGCCTCGCCATGGAAGACCCACGGCGCGCACGGGACCGCGCGCACGCCCGAGCTGGTAGCGGGTGGCAACAAGGTGGCAACTTCGGCCGCACTGGGCGGTCCTAGGTCCGGTCTGCGGGTAGAGGCTCAAAGGCGCCCTTGAGCCGAATCTCCAGCTCGACCGAACTCGACCGAACCGCTGAGAGAGTTCGCACACCTGTTACGTAGCCTCCCCACCGGGGCTCCTCGGCGGACCCTTTGGGACAAACCCACAGCGTCGCTCGGCGCAACACCTGACCTCGACATCGCTCGGGAAGCTCGTCAGCTGGCACCCAATGCCGCGCACCTAGTGCGCTAGTCCCCGGGCTCGGGAAAGGCCTGTTCCTGCGGCTCTTGACCCTCGTAGTCTCGCTCGACGTCGCCCCGGCGGCTCGGGCCGCTCGATGGGTTCGGGCCCGGTTCAGCTTCGCGAAGGTTGGAAAGCTTGCCAAGAACGGGCTCGTCGAGGTCGCCCTCGCGAATTGGGACGATCGCTGCGACAAGGGTCCCTTCCCGAGTCACCAGAGTCGGCCTGTTCGTCCGCTCTACTTCCGCTACCACGCGACTTGTGTTTCGCCCTAGTTCGCCGAGGCTGATTGCTCGCATCTCCCGAGGGTGTTCGATTTGACCAGACGATGAAAGGCGGGGTTGGCACGCCTCGCTGCGGAAGCGGATGAGGTCATCTTAAGCGCGCCTCCAGACCGCAGCTCACGCCTGGCAGCTTGACCGGGGGCGAGAAAGCGCGACGGTTCCCGCTTAGAAGCTCGTCGTCCTCACCGAAGCGCGTGTCGCTGGGGGCAAGCATTCCCGCATGCGAACCAGCCGCCCGCACGGCGCGGAGCCAGCCCAGCACATCACTCGGTAAGTGCGCAGTCGCAGCTTCCGCGCGGCGTGGCCGGCGAACGACGATCACCGGGACGCCACGCGCGCGCGCGGCATCGAGCTTGGCGCGAGTGTGCGCGCCTCCGCTGTCCTTCGTCACCACGAGGTCGATGCCGTGCTCGTCAATGAGCGCGAGCTCGCCCTCGATCGTGTAGGGCCCACGGTCAAGTAGGACGTGGTGCCTGGGTGGCAGCGGCGCCTCCGGCGGATCTACGCAGCGAATCAGAAACCACGCTTTTTCGACGCCGGCGAAGGCACCGAGGCCCTGCCGGCCGATCGTGAGGAAGACCCGCGACCCGAGCCTCGATACGGCGGCTGCCGCTTCGCCGAGATCGTCGACCCACTCCCACCTGTCCTCCGGGCGCTCGCTCCACCCGGGCCGCTCCAGTCGCAGCAGAGGCACGCCGGTGCGCTCGCACGCGGTGCGCGCGGTGGCGGAGATGCGCGCGGCGAACGGATGGGTCGCGTCGACGACGGCGGCTACCCCGTGCTCGCGGATCCACGCGGCGAGCCCCTCGGGCCCCCCAAAGCCGCCGATATGCGTCTCGCCTGCCGGCAGCCGCGGATTCGAGACGCGGCCGGCGAGCGAGGAGGTGACCGCAACGCCCTCGCCAACGAGATCGGCGGCGAGCCGGCGCGCTTCGGCGGTCCCGCCGAGCACGAGCACCCGCGTTGCGGCGCTCATCCGGGGCGGTTGCGCCGGAGCAGGTAGGTGTCCATGACCCAGCCGCTGCCGACGCGCGCCTCGGCGCGGGCGCGCTCGATCTCGTCCGCGACCTCGCTCAGCTCGCCGGCGAGCAGGCGCTCGTTGTCGGTGCCGAGGTTGGCGCCCCAGTAGATCTCGACCCCGTCCGCGGCGACCCGCCTGAACGCGCACCCGCCGTCGAGCATGACGACCACGTCCTCCGCATCCTCGTGCCGGTTCTCGGCGAGTCGCCTCCCGGTCGTGATCTCGACCGCGCCGGCGGGCCGGCTGAGCGCAATCCGGTGCTTAGCCGCGAGCGCCTGCACGCTCGAGATCCCTGGGACAACCTCGTAGTAGAGCTCGACCCGGCCGCTGGAGCGGATCCGCTCGAGCACGTCGAGGGTGCCGTCGTAGAGCGACGGGTCACCCCAGACGAGGAAGCCGCCGCAGCCGCCGTCGGCGAGCTCGTCGCGGATCGCATCCTCCCAGAGCTCGGCGCGCCGGTTCCGCCACTCCTCGACCTCGGTGAGGTAGTCGGCCGGGGCGCGGTCGCGCTCCGCCTCGGGGATGGCGACGATCCGGTAGTCGGCCCGCTCGATGTAGCGGTCGCAGATCTCGCGGCGAAGGCGGACGAGGTCCTCCTTCTCGGCACCCTTGTCGACGACGAAGAAGACGTCGACCCGGTTCAGTGCCCGAATTGCCTCGACCGTGATTTGCTCGGGGTCGCCGGCGCCGATCCCGATCACCAGCAGCTTTCTCACCGCGGGCGCGCCTCCGTGGGCGCGTCCGGCCCCGGCGTCGCCGACCACTGCACAAGCGGCCGTCGGGGTCGCCACCCGCTGAGGCCGCCGAGGGGCTCCGCCTCGGCGATTTCGAGCCGGACGAGCCGGCCGCCGTGCTCGCCGTGGGCGAGCTGGAGGAGGCGCTCGCCCTCGAACGTGACCGCGTTGGCGACGATCCGCCCACCGGAGTGAAGCGCCTTGAGGCAGCGGTCGAGGAGCTGGGGCTCGGTCAGGCCGCCGCCGAGGAAGATCGCGTCCGGGGCCTCGAGCCCGGCGAGCGCGGCGGGCGCCTGCCCCTCGACCAGCTCTAGCCCAGGGACGCCGAGGCGGCGCGCGTTGCGGCGGATGCGCTCGACCCGGTCGGGCCGCGCCTCGACCGCGATCGCCCGGCAGGTGGGCTCGACACGCATCCACTCGATCGCGATCGAGCCACTGCCGGCGCCGACGTCCCAGAGGAGCTGCCCCGGGACGGGAGCGAGCGCGGCGAGGGTGCTAGCGCGCACCTCGCGCTTGGTCAGTTGGCCGTCGGACTCGAAGGCCTCGTCTGGAAGGCCGGGTGTTCGGGGCCACAGCGGCGCGCCCGGCTCGGCGCGGCACTCGAGTGCGACGCAGTTAAGCGCCGCTGCCTCGCGTTGCTCGCCCCAGTCGGCAGGCGTCGACTCGACTATCCGCTCGCGCTCGCCGCCGAGCTCCTCGAGCACGACCAGCCGTGAGGGGCCGTAGCCGCGCTCGCCTGCGACGCGCGCGACCTCGGCGGCGCCCCGCGGTCCGCCGACGTAGACGACGACCCGCCGCCCCGGCTGGAGGGCCGGGGCGAGCACCTCCACGGGCCGCGCGACGGTGCTGACCATCTCGGTCTCAGCCTCGGGCCAGCCCAGCCGCGAGCAGGCGAGCGCGAAGGCCGAGGGATGAGGGACGACCGCTACGCCCCCGGGGCCGAGCCGCCGAGCGAGCGTCGCGCCAATCCCATGCAGCATCGGGTCGCCGCTGGCGAGCACGCAGACGTCGCGCCCGTTGATCGCCTCGAGGTCGTCGAGCATCGGGGCGAGCGGCGAGGGCCACCGCCGCCGCTCGGCGCCCGTCTCTGGGATCGACGCAAGCTGGCGTTCGGAGCCCACAACAAGCTCGGCCGCTCGGATCGCCTCGCGGCCCGGCTCGCTCAGCCCTGCCCACCCGTCGCTGCCGATGCCGACCACGACGATCACGCGCTCGCCTCCTCCAGCTCGCCTTCGAGCTCGAGGTAGCGGCCGCGGATCCCGGCGAGCGTCTCCGGGTCGGGCTCGGCCCAGAGGCCACGGTCCGCCGCCTCGAGCAGGCGCTCTGCGATCGCCCGCGCGGCCCACGGGTTCGAGCGCGACATGAACGCGGCGACGTCGTCGTCGAGCAGGTAGCGGTGAGTTACCTGCTCGTACATCCAATCCTCCCCGACCCCCGCAGTCGCGTCCCAGCCGAAGAGGTAGTCGACCGTCGCCGAGAGCTCGGCCGCGCCCTTGTAGCCGTGGCGGATCATCGAGGCGATCCAGCGCGGGTTGGCGACGCGGGCGCGGAAGACGCGGCGAGCCTCTTCCGCGAGCCCTCGGGTGGCGATACGGGAGGGGTCCGAGCTGTCGCCGACGTAGGCGCGCGGCTCGCTCCCGCTCAACGCCCGCACCGTCGCCACCATCCCGCCGTGGTACTGGAAGTAGTCGTCGGAGTCGAGGATGTCGTGCTCGTGCGAGTCGACGTTCTTGACCGCGACCTCGATCCGTCCGAAGCAGTCGCGCATCGCCTCGCGCGCCTCGGCGCCGTCGAGATCGCGCCCGTAGGCATGCCCGGCCCAGGTCTCGTAGACCTCGGCGATGTCGCCGTCCGTGCGCCAGTCGCGCACCTCGACCAAGTGGAGCAGGCCGGCGCCGTAGGTTCCCGGGGCGGAACCGAAGACGCGCGTCGTCGCCCGCCGCCAGGCCACCTCCGCGCCGAGCTCAGCCGCGAGCCGCTCGGCGTCTTCGCGGGCGTGGGCGGCAACGAAGTTCATCTCCGGCGGCTCGTCGAGACTGGCGACGGTGGTGAAGGCGCCGTCGATGAGGCGGACGAGACCCGGAAAGGCGTCGCGGAAGAAGCCGGAGATACGCACGGTGACGTCGATCCGCGGCCGCCCGAGCTCCTCCAGCGGCACCACCTCGACCCCGGTCACCCGCCGCGACTCGCGGTTCCAGCGTGGCCGCACGCCGAGCAGGGCGAGAACCTCGGCGACGTCGTCTCCCTGCGTGCGGATCGCCGAGGTACCCCAGGCGACGAGGCCGACCATGCGCGGGTAGGCGCCTGCTTCCTCCAGGTGCCGCGCGAGCAGCGCGTCGGCGAGCTTGCGGCCGGTCTCGTAGGCGAGCTCGGAGGGAAGCGAGCGCGGGTCGATGGCGAAGAAGTTGCGCCCCGTCGGGAGCACGTCGATCCGCCCGCGGGTTGGGCTGCCCGAGGGGCCCGAGGGGACGAAGCGGCCGCGGAGCGCGGCGAGGACATGGTCGATCTCCTCGTTCGTCCGCCGCACCCGGGGCACGACCTCCGCGGCGGCGAAGCGAAGCGAGCGCTCGGCCTCCTCGTCGCGACGGCCCAGGACCTCGGCGCAGACCTCGCCGACGGCCCCGGCGCTCCACTGGCGCGCGGCAAGCGCGTCGAGCAGCGCCGCCTGCGCCGACTCGAGCCGATCGACGAGGTCGCCCGCCTTCGCCGCCGGCCCCGGGAAGCGCTCGAGCAGCGCCGGCGGCGGCTCGCTCACGGCGGCTGTGGGCGCCGCGGTGAGCGTCGGCTCGTCGAGGCCGAAGGCGGCAGCGACCGCGTGGCGCAGCCCGCTCACCCCACCCGGCCCGATCCGCATGATCGCGGCGACTAGGCCGCGCAGCTGCTCGCCTTCCGGCGTGAGGCCGAGCGTGTGAAGGCCGTCCTTCACCTGGATGTCTTTGATCTCGCAGAGATAGCCGTCGATGTGCTCGACGAGGGCGGCGAGATCGTCGGGTCGCGACTCGATCCCGAGGTCTGACTGCAAGTTGGCGTGCTCGATCGCGCTCCAGATCCGCGCCGCGAGGCCCGGCAGCTTGCCCGGGTCAAGCACCTCGAGGCGCGCGTACTCGTCGAGCATGTCCTCGAGCTCGGCGAGCTCGTCGTAGGTCTCGGCCCGCATCATCGGCGGCACCAGGTGGTCGACGATGACCGCGTGGGCGCGGCGCTTCGCCTGCACGCCCTCGCCCGGGTCGTTTACGACGAACGGGTAGACGAGGGGCACGTCGCCGAGGACCGCGTCGGGGGCACACGCGGCCGACAGCGCCAGGGTCTTGCCGGGCAGCCATTCGAGCGTCCCGTGCTTGCCGAGGTGGACGATCGCGTCCGCGCCCCAGACCCGGTCGAGCCACCAGTAGCAGGCGAGGTAGTGGTGGGTCGGCGCCAGCTCCGGGTCGTGGTAGATCGCGGCCGCATCCTCGCCGTAGCCGCGCGGCGGCTGGATCGCGCAGACGACGTTGCCAAGCTCGAGACCAGCGACGACAAACTCGTCGCCATCGACATACTGATCGCCGGGCGGCGGGCCCCAGCGCTCCTCGATCGCGGCACGCAACTCGGCGGGCAGCTCTGCGTACCAAGCTAGGTACTGCGCCACATCGAGCCGTAGGGGAGCGTCGGCGAGCTGCTCGTCGGTAAGTAGGTCGGGATCGTGCCCGCCGGCCGCGATCAGCGCCGCCATCAGCTCGTCGCCGTGCTCGAACGGCGAGTCGACCGCGTATCCGTCGTCGGCGAGCGCGCGCAGGAGGCCGATCGCGCTCGCGGGCGTGTCGAGACCGACCGCCATCCCGACGCGGGCGTGGCGGCTGGGGAAGCTCGTCAACACCAGCGCGACCCGGCGCTCCGCCGCCGGTCGCCGACGCAAGCGGGCGCTGCGAACCACGAGCCGGGCCACGCGACGGCAGCGCTCGCGATCGGGCACGTAGCGGGGGACGGCGGTGCCGACGGGCGAGCCCTCGGCCTCGCGCTCCTTGAACGAGATAACGCCGGCGAGCACGCGCCCGTCGAACTCGGGGATTGCAACCTGGGTCGCGGCGTCGAGCGGGGCGAGGCCCTCGTGCGAGTGCTCCCAGGCGGCGCGCGAGCTCGTCGCGCAGACGGCCTGCAGCACGGGGACATCGAGCGCTGCTAGCGCGTCGGCGTCCCACTGCTGCCATTCGCCACCGACCCCTCCCGGGGCGGCCGCGTCGGCGGCGCCCGAACCGCCGGTGGCGAGCATCGTCGTAATTAGCGCGTCGGCGTGGTCGGCGATCAGCTCCAGCGCGGGCACGCGACCGTCGGCGTCGCGGCGCAAGCTGTAGCTCCAGACGCAGAGCGGGTTGCCGCCGGCCTCGGCGATCGCCTCGCAGAGCGCGTCGACGAACTCGGTGTTGCCGCTGAGGCGGTGGGAGCGATAGAAGGCAATAGCGATCGTCGGGCGCTCCGGGTCGTGGCGCTCGAGCGCGCGCTCGAGCGGCACGTCGCCCTCGCCGGGCAGGTAGACGCCGAGGTCGGCGACCGGGCGCGGCGGCTCGAAGCCGAAGCCCTCGAAGAGGAAGGTGTCGGCGAGGAAGCGCAGGAGCTGCTCGATGTTGGCGGTATCGCCGTAGCGGAGGTACTCGCCCGCCTGCGCGACGGCGCCCGCGGGCGCGAGCGAGAGCTCCATCATCTCCGCGTCGGGCTCGGCCTCGCCGCCGAGGGCGACCAAGGCAACGTCGCGCTCGCGGCAGCGGGCCCGCAGGAGCTCGAAACCCTCGGGCCAGCCGCGGCGGCCGCCGAGGATCCGGCAGAGCACGACGCGGGCGCCGGCGAGAATTTCGTCGACGAACGCGTCGGCATGCTCGATCCCGCCAGGGTTGGCGCAGCGGACTTCGGGGAACTCCGGCGGGAGCAGCGCGACCGCGACCGCGGTCGCCATGATCTCCGTGTCGGCGGTGGTGATGATACGAAGCACGCGCGGGGCTCAAGCGGGATAGCGCCGCGGCGTGAAGACGTGCGGGACGGCGCCATTGGGGATTACTCGGGTGGTCGAGGAGCCGACGATCAGGAGCGTGCGCATGTCGACCCGGCTCGTGTCGAGCTCGGTGAGCGAGGTGACCGCGATCTCCTCCTCGGGCCCGCCTACTTCGCGGGCAACGATCACCGGGGTCCCGGGCGCGCGGTGGCGGAGCATCACCTCGCGCACCCGCTCGAGCTGCTCGCGGCGGCTGCGCGAGGCGGGGTTGTAGATCGCGAGCGCAAGGTCGCCGGCGCCGGCGGCGTCGAGCCGGCGCTCGATCGCCGACCACGGCTTCAGGTTGTCGGAGAGCGAGATCACGCAGAAGTCGTGACCGAGCGGCGCTCCGACGCGGGCGGCCGCCGCCTGCATCGCCGACAGCCCCGGGACGACGCGGACCTCGGGCTCGCAACCCGAGGCGCCGCGATCGGCGAGCGCCTCGAGCACCGCACTCGCCATCGCGAAGATGCCGGGGTCGCCCGAGGAGACGACCGCGACCCGCGAGCCCTCCTCCGCCAGCGCCAGCGCCTGCCGCGCGCGCTCGGCCTCTGCCCGGTTGTCGCTCGGGTGGCGTCGCTGGCCGGACCGCACTCGGACGCGGTCGAGGTAGGGCCCGTAACCGACGAGGTCGTCCGCGGCCGAGAGTGTCGCCTGCGCCTCCGGCGTGAGCCAGTGCGGCCCCGCCGGGCCGAGTCCGACGACCGCGACCTCGCCCGCGCCGCGGCACGGTCGCTCCTCCGGCTTCTGCGCAGGAACGAGAATGAGCGACATGTAGGGCACCCTGCCGTCGACCTGGGCGAGCGGCTCGACCCGCTCGCTCGGCAGCGTTGCCCGCTCGACGTAGATCGCGCGCTCGCTCAGGCCGGCGCGCTCGAGCGCTTCGCTTACCCCTGCGAAGGTGCGGCCGAGCTTGAGCACCGCGGAGGCCTCGGCAGTCTGCAGGCGGGCGGCGAGCTGCTCGGGCGGAAGCGTGCCCGGGAGGAGTGTGAGCACTTCGTCGCGGCGGACGACCGGCGTCCCCGCGACTGCGCTCGCGGCGCTCACCGAGGTGACGCCGGGAATCACCTCGTTTTCGTAGCGATCCGCGAGGCGGTCGTGGAAGTAGATGTAGGAGCCATAGAAGAAGGGATCGCCGACGCAGAGGATTGCGACGTCGCGCCCGGCGTCGAGGTGGGCGGCGAGCTCCTCGGCGCTGCGGTCGTAGAACTCGGCGAGCTCGGCCTCATAGCCATCTTGGTGCGAGCTCTCCTGCGTCGTCACCGGGAAGGTCAGGGGCAGCTCGATCTGCTCCGGCCGCAGGTAGGGCGCGGCGACCGACCTGGCCACGCTGCGACCATGCCTAGCGCCCGGGTAGGCGACCACGTCGGCGGCCTCGATTATCCGCCGCGCCTTTTCCGTGACCAGCTCCGGATCGCCGGGCCCGACCCCGACCCCGAACAGCTTTCCCGCTGCCCCAGCCAGCGCCCTCACTCCTCCTCGCTCGCGAGCGCGTTCACCGCCGCGGCCGCGATCGCGCTGCCGCCGCGGCGCCCGTGGACGACGAGGTACTCGAGGCCGGCGCTGGTCTCGGCAAGCGCCCGCTTCGACTCGGCGGCACCGACGAAGCCGACCGGCACGCCGATCACGGCCGCGGGGCGCTCGGCGCTCACGGCGACGAGCTCGAGTAGCCGGAACAACGCCGTCGGTGCGTTGCCGACTACGACGAGCGCACCTGCGAGGCGATCGCGACAGAGCTCGAGCGCCGCCGCGGTCCTCGTGTTGCCGAGCTCCCTCGCGAGCGCCGCCACCCGCGGATCGGCGAGAGTGCAGATCACCTCGTTGTCGGCGGGAAGCCGCGCGCGGGTAACGCCCGCCGCGACCATCGAGGTGTCGCAGAGGATCGGGGCGCCGGCGCGGAGCGCGGCGACGGCAGCTGCGCCGAATCCCGGCGAGGCCTCGACGTCGTCGGCGAGATCGACCATGCCGCAGGCATGGATCATCCGCACCGCGGCCCGCTCGAGCACCTCGTCGAAGCGATCCAGCTCGGCCTCGGCGCGGATGATCGAGAACGACTCGCGGTAGATCGCCGCCCCGTCGCGGACGTAGGTATTCACGCCTTCCCCTCCTCCCGCGTCTCGGCGGCGAGCACTGCGAGCGCCTCGTCCGTGCCGGTGACCAGCCCGCGGGCGGTGCCCGTCCGTACCTCCACCGCGTCGGCCCTGAACGAAACGGCGAACGGAACGCCGCTCCGCTCGCCACAACGATGCTCGCACGCGGTCCAGTGCTCGGCTGGCGCACCCGGCCCGCGCCGGGCCGCGCGCGCGGCGGCTGCGGCGCGCACGTCTGCTCGCGCCCGTGCGCAGGCGCCGAGCCCGGCGCAGGCGGAGAGGCCGCGCCAACCCGAGTCCGGGTCGAGGACGAGGCCGAGCTCGCCGAGCTCGCGCTCGACCGCGGCGGCGTCGGCCTCGGCGACGTCGGGGAGGGTGAGCGTCCGCCACGGAGAAAGGCGAACGCCGGGGGCGAGCGCGGCGAGCCGCTCGAGTGCTTCCGGGTTGAGCCGGGCGAGCGGCGGGAGCGCGGTGATCGCAAAGCGCCCGTCGCGCTGGCGCACCCGGCCCGGCACCGGCGACGGCTCCGATCGCCGGCGCGGGCCCGGCTCGTCCGCAAGCCGGGCGGCAAGCCGCGACGCGACCGCCTCCGCGCCGCCGGGGAGCTCGCGGATCCGCCACGCCTGTGCGCGGCCGCGCTCGGCGAGGAAGGCGCGCGCCGACGCGAGGGCGAGCCCGGCCGCCTCGGTGAGCGGTACCCGCCGATCGGTCTCGCGCCCGTCGAGGGTTAGTGTCGCTGCCGAGCCGTCGGCGACGACGAGCAGGGCGACGTCGTGGTCGAGGCCGCGGAGGAGCCCGCTTCCGTCTTCGACCAGGAACGAGAACCGGCCCGGGAGGGCCGCCAGCTCCGGGTCGGAGCAGAGTCCCTGGTCGAGCGCGGTGACGAGACGGTCGAGCTCGACCGCAATCCCGGGCTCGCCGGCGGCGCCGGGATGGCGGCCGACGAGCGGGCTCGCGAGGACGTTGCGGGCGCGCTCGTGCTCGAGGGAGGGGAGGAGCCCGGCGTCGCCGAGGATCGATGCGAGCGCCTCGCTGGCGCCCTCGGGCAGGCCGCGGAGCTGGATGTTCGCGCGCGACGTGATCTCGGCGATGCCGCTGCCAAGCCGGGCGGCGACGGCGAGGGCGCTGAGCTGAGTGCCGCTGGCGCGGCCACCGGGCAGCCGGACCCGCGCCAGGCGGCCGTCGAGGGCCTCGTGGAGGAGCGCGACGCCCGGGCAGCGGTCGGCCTCAGTGCGGGCGCAGAGCCGCGGCGCCCGTGCAGGCGCGCCGCTCACGCCGACACCGCTGGGACCAGTGCGAATATGGCGAGGGCCGCCAGCTCGGCGGCGACTCCGGTGGCGCCGGCGGCGTCGCCGCTGAGCGGGCCGAAGTGCCGCCGCCAGCCGCGCTCGCAGGCAAGGGCGATGACGACCGCCGCGGCGAGCGCCGCCAGCGCCACGCCTTCGCCGGTGCCGGCGGCCGCGAGCATGCCGCCGCCGAGACAGGCGAGCGCCGCGAGGGTGATCGCGCCCGCGCTCACCGCCGGTGTCGCCGCGGCGGCAAAGCCGCGCGCGAGCGAGGGACCGCCGCCGTCGGCCGAGACCGAGAGCGCGACGACCATCGCGGTCCGGCCGCATACAGGAGCGAGCGCAATCAGCGCCCACAGCTCCGCCCCGGCGAGAACCGCGAGCCACGCGAAGCGCAGGAGCAGGGCTGCGGCGACGGCGGCGGCGCCGACGGCGCCGATCTGGGGCTCGCGCATGATCGCCAGCGCGTCTTCGGACTCGCGCCGGCTCGCGAGCCCGTCGGCGACGTCGGCGACCGCGTCCGCGTGCAGTGCGCCGGTGAGGAGGAGCTCGAGGGCGACGACGAGCGCCGCCGCGACGAACGGGCTCCACGCCGAGCTTGCGCCCCAGGCGGCAACCCCCGCAACCGAGCCGATCGCGAGTCCGGCGAGCGGAAAGGCGAGCAGGGTCGCGCGGTCGACGGCACCGGCGCGGGCGCCGACCGGGATCACCGTCAGGAAGGCGAGCGCGGAACCGATCGCCCTCATGCCGTGATCCCAGCCTCCTCGAAGGTCGCCATCTCCGTGAGCGCCGCCGCCGCCGCGCGCACGATCGGTGCCGCCAGGACGCCCCCCGTCGCCTCGCCGAGGCGCATCCCGAGCTCGAGCAGCGGGTCCAGCCCGAGCGCCTCGAGCGCGGCGCTCGCGCCGGGCTCGGTCGAACGGTGGCCGGCGACGGCGTAGCCGAGCGCCGCAGGAGAGAGCGCGCGGGCGACGAGCGCCGCAGCGACGGTGGAGACGCCGTCGAGGATCAGCGGCACTTGCTCGCGTGCGGCGCCGAGGATGAAGCCGGCGATCGCGGCGTGCTCAAGTCCGCCGACGGCGGCCAGCGTGCCGAGGCCGTCGGCGGAATCCGGCGCGTGCAGCGCCAGCGCGGCGCGTACGACCTCTGCCTTGTGCGCGACGGCGGCCGCATCTCCTCCGGCTCCAGGGCCAGTGACCTCCTCCGCGGGGTGTCCGGTGAAGGCGGCGATCAGGCAGGCCGCCGGCGTCGTGTTGCCGATCCCCATATCGCCGCCGATCAGCATGTCCGCCCCGTTCGCGACGAGCTGCTCGGCGAGGTCGACGCCACAGACGACCGCGCGCGCAGCCTCCTCGCGACTCATCGCCGGGCCGGCAGCGAGGTCGGCGGCGCCGGCGCGGACCTTGCTCCGCTTCAGCAGCGGGTGCGCGGGGAGCTCGACGCCGACGCCGACGTCGAGCACGCTGACGCTGGCGCCGGCTGTGCGCGCAAGCGCGTTGACGGCGGCGCGGTCGGCGCAGAACTCCCCGACCATGACCGCGGTCACCTCCGAGGGCCAGGCCGAGATGCCACGGGACACGACGCCGTGGTCGCCGGCGCAGACGAGCACCGCCGGGCGCTCCGGAAGTGGCGGCGGGCACTTGCCGGCGACGGCCGCGAGCCATGCTCCGAGCTCCTCGAGCCGGCCGAGGCTGCCGGGCGGCTTGAGGAGCTGGTCGTGACGGGCGCGGGCGGTGGCCGCCGCGTCTTCGTCGACGGGCTTGATCTCGGCACAGATACACGCCAGGGCATCTTCAACGCTCATTCGATGCCTCATGCGGTTGCGAGCACCTCCGTCAGCCCTGCGAGCAGGCGCTGGTTCGAGTCCGGGGCGCGGACGGAGATCCGCAGGTGATCGCCGTCGAGGCCCGGGAAGCTGCCGCATGGGCGCACAGCGGTCCCGCGCTCGAGCAGGCGCGCAGCAAGCCGCTCGCCGCCGTGCGCCCGGGCAAGGACGAAGTTCGCGACCGAGGGCCAGCTCTTGAGCGCGGCGATCTGGGCCAGCCCCGCCTCGAGCCGCCGCCGCTCCCGCGCCACCCGCTCGGCCCGCTCGCGGCCCTCGGCTACCCGGGGCGCGCACGCCTCGATCGCGCCGAGCGCGACCGCGTTCACGTTCCACGAGGGTCTAATCCGCTCGACCGCCCGCGCCACCGGCAGCGGCGCGAGCAGGTACCCGGCGCGGATCCCGGGAAGCGACCAAAGCTTGGTCAGACTGCGAATCACGACAAGCCCCGGGACCCCGGTCCGCCCGGCGACGCTCTCGAGCTCGCCGGGGACGAGCTCGATGAACGCCTCGTCGACTACCAGGGTCCGCCCGGGGCGGGCGAGCGCCTCGATACGCGCCGCCGGCTCAAGCCGGCCGGAGGGATTGTTCGGGTTGTCGCAAATGACGAGGTCGGCGCCGGCCGGGATCGTGTCCGGGTCGAGCCTGAAGCCAGGCCCACGGCAGGCACGTTCGACGGTGACTCCGTGCGCGCGCAGGGCGGCCTCCGGCTCGGTGTAGGCGGGATGGACACAGACCGCATGGTGGGGCCGCAGCGCCGCAGCGAGCAGCCAAAACGCCTCGTTGGCGCCGTTCGTGAGCACGATCTCCTCCGGCGCGCGGCCATGGCGGCGGGCGATCGCCGCGCGCGCACGGCGCTCGTCCGGATAGCGGTCGCCGGCGCGGATCCCGGCCGCGAGCGCCTGCTCGAGCCACGGCGGGCGCTCCTCGGCGACGACGCTAACGGCGTGGTCCTCGTGGGCCCCGCGACTGAGCTCGTCGCCATGGAAGCGAAGCTCGGGCACGAGCTCGTGCCGTCGCTCAGGGACGAGCTCGAGCGGCCGCCCGGCGACCACGAGGACGACCCGCGCGGCCGCGGCGGAGATCACCTGCGCCGCCTCGCCGAGGACGTCGAGGAAGCGGCGTCCGGCGGCGTTCGGCGGGACGAGGCCGAGCCCGGCCTCCTCCGCGACAACGACGGTCGGCTCAGGCCGCGCCGCAGCGCGGACAGCGAAGCGCTCGATCCGTGCCAGCCGCCCCGCCCGCTCGCGGCGGCCGTCATCGCCGAGCGGCGCCACCGGCCCCTCCGGCACCGTCGTGCCCTCGGAAAGCAGCGCCGCGACCCAGCCGCCGAGCGAGTCGAGCAGGAGCGCGCGGCCGTCGGCGCTCTCGAGTGCCGCAACTGGGTCGGAGGTCTCGACGGTCTTCCACTCCGGCGGGCGGCGCGCGCGATGGGCGGCGATCCGCTCCTCGATCTCGGCGTCCGCGGCGGTGCCGTTGGCGACGTAGCTCACCGGGATCCCCGCCTCGGCGACGAGCCGCTCGGCAAGCTCGCTCTTGCCCGAGCGGGTCCCACCGGTGACGAGGACGAGCGCCATCAGACGACCGCCTCGCGGAATCGGTGGCCGTGCTTGGGATCGTACAGATGCGATCGCGTCGAGGCCGGGCGCAGGCCGGGCCCGACGATCACCAGCGCCTGGCGCTCGATCCGGGCCTCGCACAGTCGCTCGGCGAGCTCGCCGAGCTGGCAGCGGACGACCCGCTCGTCCGGCCACGAGGCGCGATGGACGACGGCACACGAGGTCTCGGGCGCATACCCGCCCGCGAGGAGCTCGTCGCGCAGCTCGGCGGGCCGGGCGATCGAGAGGAAGAGGGCGATGGTCGTCCCGTGCCTGGCGAAGCTCTCGAGGCGCTCTCCCGCCGGCATCGGCGACCGGCCCTGGCGCCGGGTGAGGATCAGCGACTGCGCCCGCTCGGGCACGGTCAGCTCCTGGCCGAGCGCGGCGGCGGCGGCGGAGAGTGAGCCGACGCCGGGGACGATCTCGTACGGAAGCCCGATCTCCTCGAGGACCCAGATCTGCTCGGCGACGGCGCTGTAGACCGAGGGATCGCCGGAGTGAATCCGGCCAACGACCAGCCCGTCGCGTGCGGCGCGCTCGTAGATATCGCGCTGGTCCTCGAGCGTCAGCGGCGCCGAGTCGACCAGCTCCGCGCCGTCGTGCGCGTGCTCGAGGACGAGCTCCTCCATCACCAGGCTCCGCGCCCACAGCACAATGTCGGCGGCGGCGATCGCCCGCGCCCCGCGCAGGGTGATCAGGTCGGCCGCGCCAGGGCCAGCGCCGACGAAGACGACCCGTCCTCCCGGGCCACTCACGCAGGTCCTCCGACAAGCCCCGGCCGCGCCGCACGCGCGGAGCTGACGAGCCGTGCCGCGACCGCGGGGGTCGCTGCCCAGTGGGTGTGCAGATAGCTGGCATGGACGCCGGCGCGGACGAAGCCTTCCTCGGTAAATCGTCCGCGCCTGTAGACGCGCCACGCCGGCGAAGTGCCGGACTCGGGCTCGACGGTCGAGTAGTGGAACTCGTGCCCACGCAAGCGCTCGCCCGCGGGGGCGATCGCGGAGTCGCTCGCGGCCTCGGCTTCGCGGTAGCCGAGTGTGAGCCGGTCGCCCATCCGCGCGCTCGCCTCGATCACTCCGCACATTGGCCGCCCGTCGAGCTCGCGGCAGAGGAAGAGGAGGCCGCCGCATTCCGCGATCACCGGCCGCCCGGCAGCGGCGAGCTCGCGCATCGTTTCGCGCAGCGCGCGCGCCTCGCTCAGCTCGGCCGCGAACGCCTCCGGGAAGCCGCCGCCGAGGAGCAGGCCGTCGGCGCCCGCGGGCAGCTCGCCAGCGAGCGGGTTGAACTCGAACAACTCCGCCCCGGCTGCACGCAGCAGCTCGAGGTTCTCCTCGTAGCGGAAGCTGAACGCGGGTCCGCTCGCAACTGCGATCCGGATCGGATCACCGCCCGGCTCCGCCCTCGCCGCCGCGACCGCCTCGTCCGGCCGCCAGCGGCCCACGGCGAGCGGGCCTGCTTCGTGGGCGAGGCGGACGACCGCATCGAGATCGCAGGCGCCGGCGACCCGCTCGCCCAGCTCCGCGACGGTGCGGCGGGCGGCTTCGTCGCGCTCCGCGGTCGGGACGAGGCCCAGGTGGCGCTCGGGAACGGCGAGCACCTCGTCGCGTCCCAGCGCTCCGATCACGGGCATCTCGACCCGTGCGAGCGCGTCGCGGAGCATCTCCTCGTGCACCGACGAGCCGACCCGGTTGAGGACGACGCCGGCGACGCGCACGTTCGGGTCGAAGGAGGCGAAGCCGGCGACAAGGGCGGCGACCGAACCCGCCATGGCGCGGGCGTCGACGACAAGTACCACCGGCGCTCGGAGCAGGCGCGCGACATGGGCGGTCGACGCGAGGTCGTCGCTGCCGCGGCGGCCGTCGAAGAGGCCCATCACCCCCTCGATCACCGCAATCCCGGCGCCCTCGGCGCCGTGGCAGAAAAGCGGCGCTATCAGGTCCTCGCCGGAGAGGAAGGCGTCGAGGTTCCGGCCGGGGCGGCCGCTCGCGAGCCGGTGGTAGGAGGGATCGATGAAGTCGGGGCCGACCTTGAACGCGGCCGGCCGCAGCCCGCGCCTGGCGAGCGCCGCGAGCAACCCGGTCGCGACCGTCGTCTTGCCCGCGCCCGAGCCCGGGGCCGCAATCACAAGCCGGGGGATCACGTACCCACCGCCGGCAGTTCGGCATCGAGGAGGCGCTCGGCCAGGCGCTCCGGGCCCGAGGCGCGCACGCCCGCTCCGGCGACGACCGCGGGGACGGGTTGGCTGAGGTGCTCGCCGGTGTGCGAGTCAGTGGCGTGGTCGGGGGCGACTGTGATCCGCCCCCCGCAGCGAAGCGCCGCGGCGGCGAGCGGCCCGACGAGCTCGGCGTCAATCGCCTCGAGCGCCCGCACCTTGCCCTCCGGATCGTGCTCGTGAGCGGCCTCGTCGGGCGCGGCGACATGGACGACTACGCGCTCGCTGCGCCAGAGCTCCTCGAGCGCGGCGCGGCACTTGGCCGCGAGGTCGGTTCGCCGCTCCCCGGTGGCGCCGGCGGGGATCCGCGCCCGGGCGCCGAGCAGGCGGGCGATACCGGCGGCGGCGCCGGGGCCGCAGATCACCACCGTGCTCCGATCGAGCGTCGGCCCAAGCGGCGCGCCGTCGCCCCACACGCACAGCTCGAGGCCCGGCAAGTGCGGCCGCGGGCGTCCCGAGCCGACGAGGAGGAAGCGGTGGCCGCGGAGGTGGAAGGCCCGGAACCCCGGCGCCGAGGCCTCGAGCGCACACCCGGTATAGGCGGGCTGGCGGGGACGGTGGCGGGCGCCGCCGAGATAGAGGTCGCAGCGCCACGCGCTCATGCCCGGCGGCACATTGATCGCGGCCGCCGCCGCCTCGATCAACCCTCGGGAGGGCTGCCCGTCCAGGGGAAAGCCGAGCAGGGTCGGGATACCCGTTTCGCTGCCGGGCTCGAGCCCCGGCGGGATCGTGGTTAGCGAGCGCACGCTGCCTTGGGCGCAGAGCGCGTCGAGCGCCGGGGTGTGCGCGCGCTCGAGGCTCGTCGGCTCTACGACGGGACGCTCGGCGGCGCCGTCGAGGATGAGGAGCGCCTCTACCACTCGATCCCCTGCTGGCCGCGGATCCCCTCGTCGAAGGGATGCTTGACCTTGCTCACCTCGCTGACCAGGTCGGCGATTTCGATCAGCTCCCGCGCGGCGTCGCGGCCGGTGACGATCACGTGCTGGAAGCCGGGCCGGTCGCGGAGGGTGTCGACGACGTCGGTGGTGTCGAGCCAGCCGAAGGTGAGTGGGTAGGTGAACTCGTCGAGGACGAGCAGGTCGTAGGTCTCGGCGGCGATCCGGCGCTTCACCTCTTCCCACCCCTCGCGGGCGAGGTCGGCGCTCTGCTCGAGATCGCGCGAGGTCCAGGTCCAGCCGTCGCCCATCTTCTCCCACTCGATCCCGCCTAGCTCGCGCGCGGCGCGGTGCTCGCCGACCTTCCACTTGCCCGACTTGACGAATTGGAAGACGCCGATCCGGTAGCCGCGCGCCCAGCCGCGGAGCATCGTCCCGAAGGCGGAGGTCGACTTGCCCTTGCCGTTGCCGGTGATCACGACCAGAAGGGCGCGGTCGCGCCGCTTCTCGCCCGGGGCGACCCGCTCGGGCGCGCTCATGCCGCCCTCGTCGCGGGCCCGCTCTCTGGAGCGAGCGAGTCGAGCGAGACGACTGGGGCACCGACGGCCTGGGCTAGCGCCCTCGCCATGCGCAGCCTCGCCGGCCCCTGCTCGGAGTCGATCACGGCGAGCGACGCTCCCTGGCGGCGAAGCGCCGCCGCGGCGCAAAGCGCCGCCCGCATCGGATCGGAACCGCCTGCGTTGGCGCGGCCGTCGGTGACGAGCAGGACCACCGGCGTGCGCTCGTCCCCACGCAGGCGCTGCGCCCGGACGAGCTCGTGCGCGCGCTCGAGCCCGGCGCCGAGCGGGGTCCGGCCGCCGGCGCGCATCCGTGCCAGCCGCTCGGCCGCCATCTCGACGCTCGCGGTCGGCGCCAGCACCAGCTCGGCCCCAGTCCCGCGCGCGACGATCATGGCGACCAGGTCGCGCCGGCGGTAGGCGTCGGCGAGCAGGGCGAGCGCCGCGCCCTTGACCGCAGCCATCCGCCGGCGGGCGGCCATCGAGCCGCTTGCGTCGACGACGAAGACGAGCAGGGCGCCGCTTCGCCCCTCGAGCACCGCCGAGCGCAGGTCGGAGCGCTCGAGCTCGAGCCCGGCGGCCGTCCGCCCGCGGGCCCGCTGGCGCGGGGCGGCCGCGCGGAGCGTCGGCAGCAGCGCGAGCGGCTCCCCGGGTGCGTGCCGTTTCTCGTCGACGGCCCGGCCACTCTGGGCGCTTCCGGAGAGCCTTCGGCCGGGCGCGCCGCGCCCGCCCCCGTCGAGCTCAAATCTCGCCGCCCGAAAGCCGCTCAGGGGGTCGTCGCTGCGTTCCTGCGGGGCGGGAGCGTCACGCTCGAAGCGGGCCGCGCCTCCGCTCGCGGGCCCGCGGGCGCGATCGCCTTCGGCCGGCGCTGGGGCATCGTCTCGCTCCGCCTGCTTGCGAGGGCGGCTGTTGCCGCGCCCGTTCGGGCGGTCAGGTGGATCTTCCTCGGGCGGATCGCCGGCGAGCGCCCGCTCGAGCTCGTCGGGGTCGAGGCGTGGCTGCTCGAGCGGCCCGCGCCGGCGCCGGTGAGCGAGCGCGAGGATCGCCGCGCGGCGGACGTGCTCCTCCTGGACCTCGGCGGCGCCGTCGAGCGCCGCCAGCGCCGACGCCGTCCTCGCGCAAACAATGTCGGCGCGCAGCCCGTCGACATCGAGCTGCGCGCAGACGCGAGCGATCAGGGTCACGATCCGGTCTGGCAGGGCGAGGCGGCCGAGCGACTCGCGCGCGGCTCCGATCCGATCGCGCAGCTCCGCCTCCTCCGCCTCGTAGGCGCTGGCAAACCCGGCGGAGTCGGCGTCGAAGGCGAGCCGGCGGCGGACGACCTCTGCGCGCTCGCCGGGGTTGCGCGACCCGCACACCTCGACGCTGAGCCCGAAGCGGTCGAGCAACTGCGGGCGGAGCTCGCCCTCCTCGGGGTTCATCGTGCCGACGAGTAGGAAGCGGGCAGGGTGGCGGACGCTGACGCCATCGCGCTCGACGTAGTTGACTCCGAGCGCCGCCGCGTCGAGGAGGACGTCGACGAGGTAGTCGGCGAGCAGGTTTACCTCGTCGACGTAGAGGACGCCGCGGTGGGCGTCGGCGAGGAGGCCGGGCTCGAACGCGCTCTCGCCCTCGGTCAGCGCGCGGGCGACGTCAAGCGAACCGGTGACGCGGTCGAGCGAGGCGCCGACCGGGAGCTCGACCAGGCGCACCGGCCGTCCCTGTATGGCGTCGTCTTCGTGGGGGCCGGCTGGACATGGCGTTGCGGCGTGCTCACGCGGGTCGCAGGAGAAGGCGCAGCCGTCCGCGACCTCAACCTCGGGCAACAGGCGCACAAGCGAGCGCACCGCGGTCGACTTCGCCGTCCCCTTCTCGCCGCGAACGAGGACGCCGCCGATCGCCGGGTCGACGGCGTTTGCGAGCAGCGCCGTGCGCAGCTCGTCGAGGCCGACGAGCGCCGAGAACGGATAAGCGGGCGCGCCCACCGCGCTCACGTCGCGCCTCCGACCAGCGGCGCGACTGCCGCCCCGGCATCGATCGCCGGCGCCTGCGCTGGCGGTCCCTGCTCGATCAGCGCCATCAGCGCCTCGAGGTCGGCGTGCTTCTCGATTAGGTCGCCGACCGCGTCGAGGCGCGCCTCGCGTACGGCGGCGAAGTTCGCCTCACCGGGCACGAACGTAAGGCCGCGGCGCTGCGCGACCCAGGCGAGGAGGGCGCGGCGAAAATCGTCGCACTCTGCGACGCCGTGGAGCGAAGTGCCGAGCACGGCGCCCTCCGTGCAACCCTCCTCGCCTGCCTCGGACTCGATCAGCGTCGCGCCGCCGAGGCGGCTCAGGCGGCCGTGGTGGATCTCGTAGCCGCGAACTGGCACGCCGCCGAGCACGGGCACGCGGCCGCCGTGCCAGCCAAGCTCCTTCTCACGCTCGAACCGCGTATCCACCGGGAGGAGGCCGAGGCCCCGGACGCGCCCGCTACCACTCTCGACCTCGTCCTCGATAGCCGCACCGAGCATCTGGTAGCCGCCGCAGATGCCGAGGATCGGCGCGCCCGCGTCGGCGCGCTCGGCGAGCGCCCGATCGAGCCCGAGCTCGCGTAACAGCGCTAGGTCGAGGACGGTCGCCTTCGTCCCGGGGACGACGACGAGGTCGGCGCGCCTGATTTCCCCCGCCGAGCGGGTGAAGCGAACACTCACCCCGGGCTCTTGCGCGAGCGCGTCGAGATCGGTGAAGTTGCTGATCCGCCGCAGCCGGACGACTGCGACCTCGATCCTGTCGGCGCCGAGCGCCGGTGGGCCCTCCGCCTCGGAGCCCTCGAGCGCGACGCCGTCCTCGGCATCGAGCCGGAGCCCGTCCCGCCAGGGGAGGACGCCGAGCGTCGGCCGGCCGGTGAGCTCGCGCAAGCGCTCGAGGCCTGGGCGCAGGATCTCCGCATCGCCACGGAACTTGTTGACGAGGAAGCCGGCGAAGAGCCGCTGGTCCTCGGGTTCGAGCAGCGCGAGGGTGCCGTAGAGCGCTGCGAGCGTGCCGCCGCGGTCGATGTCGCCCACGACGATCGCGGGGATCCCGGCGCTGCGGGCGAGCCCGAGGTTGGCGATGTCGTCCGCGCGCAGATTGATCTCCGCCGGGCTCCCCGCTCCCTCGCAGATGACCGCGTCGTGGCGGGCACGCAGCGAGGCGAGCGCCTCGAGCACCGGCTGGCGCAGGGACGCCTTCAGCGCCTGGTAGCCACCCGCGTCGGCCTCGAAACGCGCACGGCCCATGACGATCACCTGGCTGCGGCGCTCGCCCGAGGGCTTTAGCAGCACTGGATTCATCGCGGCCTTCGGCTCGACGCCGGCGGCGGCCGCTTGCATTGCTTGTGCCCGGGCGATCTCGGCGCCGTCGGGCGTGACGACCGAGTTCAGCGACATGTTCTGGGCCTTGAACGGGGCGACGCTGAAACCGCGGCGCCGGAGCACCCGGCAGAGCCCGGCCGTGACCACCGACTTGCCGGCGTCCGAGTTCGTCCCGCAGATCATCAGCGCGCCGCTCATCCGAGCCTCCAGCTAAGAGCGGTGCAGAGCAAGAGCGCGGCGGCACCAACGGCGCTCGAGAGCCCGGTCGCTCGAGTGATGTCCGCGACAACGGGGGGCTCTCCATCGCCGAGCCGCGGCCGCGGCTCGATCCGTCGGCGGTAGCTGAGATCGCCGCCGAGCTGCACGCCGAGCGCGCCGGCGAAGGCGGCCTCCATTCGGCCGGCGTTCGGGCTCGGGTGCGCGGCGCCGTCGCGTCGCAGCATGCGCCAGGCCCGGCGCGGCGAGCCGCCAGCGAGGGGCGCGCAGAGAACCGCGAGACCTGCGCCGATCCGCGCCGCGGGCCAGCCCATCGCGTCGTCGAGGCGCGCCGCCGCCCAGCCGAACTCCGAGTAGCGTGGCGAGCGGTGGCCGATCATCGCGTCGAGTGTGTTCGCAGCCCGGAACGCCGCTACCGCGGGAGCGCCGCCCAGGGCTCCCCAGAAGAGGGCGCCGACGACGGCGTCGCTCGTGTTCTCGGCGACCGACTCGACCACGGCGCGAGTGATCCCGACGGCGTCGAGCGTCTCAGGATCCCGCCCGGCGAGGGCGGGCAGCGCCGCGCGGGCAGCCTCAATCTCGCCTGACCGCAGCCTCGCCGCGATCGCGTCCGCCTCCCGGCAGAGCGAGCGACCGCCGAGGGCGGCCCAGGCGAAGACGGCGAGGGCGGCTCCTTCGGTGAGCCCGGCTGCCCGGCTCGAGCGGGAGGCGAGCTCACCGGCGAGCGCGGCGAGTCCAACGAGGGAGGCGACGAAGGCGGCGCCGCGCGCGCGGCTGGGCGAATAGAACACGCCGTTGGCCGCGCTTGCGAGGCGGCCGAAGCCGGCGACGGGGTGGGCGCGCCCCGGATCGCCGACGAGCCGGTCGGCCACGTAGCCGGCTCCGAGCGCGACCGCGCTCATCGGACGCCCACCTCGCCTCGATCGGCGACTGGGGCCGGTGTCGCCTCGGCGAGGGTTGCGTTCGACCGCGTCAGGGTCCAGGCCGCTTCGCTCGCATGCAGCTCGGTGACCGAAAGGGGCTTCACGTCGATGCGCCAAAACGCCGCAGGCGGCGCACGGAGCACGTGCACGACCGCCGCCTTGATGACACCCCCGTGAGTGACCGCGATCGCGCGTCCGTCGAGGCGCCGCTGCCGCTCGAGCCACGACCCCACCCGACTGAGGAGTTCGGTGAGGGTCTCGCCGCCGTGCGGGCGCGCACGCGGATCGAGCATCCACTCGTGGGCTTCGCCCGGGGACTCGTCCGCGATCCCGGCCAGTGTGCGTCCGGCCCAGGCGCCGAAGTCGCACTCGCGCAGCATCTGCTCCGGGCTCGCCTCGAGGCCAAGCGCGGCCGCGGTCTCACGGGCGCGAAGCGCCGGGCTCGTCAGCGCCTCGCCGCCGAGCCGGCGGTCAAGCGAAGCGAGCGCGACGCGGGCGAGCTCGTCGAGCGGCTCGTCGAGCGGGAATGCGGCCCGGCGCACAGCGTCGGTGCTCCCGTGGCGGATGAGGAGCAGGCGGCGAATGTTCAGGCGGGGAAGGGACGGGTCACGGTCCGGTGTGAGGCGATCCCGAAGCCGACGCCGAGCGCCGCCCAGAGCACCGCTTGGGTCCCGAGCGAGCTGATTCGGAACTCCCACAGGAGCGAAGCGGGGAAGTCGGGCCGAACCTCGTCGATTCCGGGTAGCGCCAGCGCTAGCCCACCGGCGACGGCGATGAAGGTCCCCGCGGCGAGCAGCGGCCGCACCCAGGGCTGTGCGTTCTCGCGGACCGACCATGCGACGCGCGCCGCGGCGAGCAGCGCCAGCAGCGAGCCGGCCAACACGATGAGGTAATACTCGGTCCGGTCGGCGATCGTCTCCGAGCTTCCGACTGCGGGCGGGTTCGGCGGGTACTTGAGGAAAGGGACTAGGACCACGGCGAGGAAGAGCGCAGCCGCAAGCCGGATCGAGAGCTGCCAGTCGGTGCGGCTCGCACCACGGCCGCGGAGGAGGGCGAAGCCGACGCCGAAGAGCCCGCCAACCGCGGTGCCGTAGAGCGTCGTGGCGAGGAAGAGCCCGCCGCGCTGCTCGTCGCGACTCACTACCCAGTCGTTGACAGCGGCGACCGTGGGCGTGAGCGAGACGCTCGCGCGGGGTGATGAAGCCTCCTCCATCTCGATCGCATCCTCGATTCTGGGCTCGCCGACTAGGAACGCGAACGCGCCCGCGAGCAGGCCGGCGACAAGACCGGCGGCTAGGCCCCTGCGAACCAGGGTCCAGACCATCGCTGGCCTCCGCCGGGACTAGTGGCAGGGCACGCCGAGCAGGTGGCGCCCGTCGTGCATCAGCTCGTGCAGGAAACCTCCGGTCAGCGAGAGCGCCCCCTGATCGAACTGGACGAGGTAGATCGCAAGCAGCAGGAGCGTCGCGAGCAGCAGGGCCGGCCAACTCTCCGCGAGCGGAATCGGCTGCGCGCCGGTGTGGTCCATGTTCGCCTCCTCGGGATCAAGCGTCCCGTCTTCGAACGTGCCGCGGCGGACGAGTGTCCTGACTCCCGGGCTCGCGGCTCACCCCGCCTTCCAGCCCTGCAGGGCCGTGGCGTCGTGGGGCTCACTCCCCCGTCACAGTGGCGCGACCGTGCCGGATTCCCACCGGCTTCCTCGCGCCGCCGCGCTGACGCCATCACCTATACCAGACCCTGGTCGACAATCTCCAAAGCTCTGCGAGACCGAGGTGATCAATCCCGGTCTTTGCGGTTCTTTCTCACTGAGGCGGAGATCTAGTAGCCCGGAGACCCCCGTCGGTGCGTGGCGTTGCTGTCGCGTCCGCCCCAGCTCGGCGCCGGGACGGTGCCCTGGGGCAAAATCGTGTTCTCGATCAGCGGCAAGCGGATCGGCGCCATCCGGCCAGCTGCACGTCTGAACCCGCACATCCTCTCGCCGCGTCCGCGCGCGCCTTTTCTAGGCTGGCGCAGGGATCGCGATACGCCGACGTGGCGCGCCCGCCCTTGGATCTGCTCTTCGACCCGATTAGCTCGGAGGGCAGCCCCCAGAGTGGGTCGCCCGGACGCGTCGCGGTGGGGAGCGACCTTACGGGGTCGCGTATGCGATCGCGAGCACGTCGGTGCTCGTCGTCAGCGAGCTCGTCCCGGCCTTGCAGCCGGTCTGGGCGCGCACCTCGCCCTTTGCGCTCACGTAGTCGGAGATCGGCGCGGAAAGCGACTTCTGGATCGGAACCTCACTCGAACGGAGAGTCCACGAATCGAGTGTCACCCACCTTGCGGTCCGGAAGTTCCAGATCGCCAGCGTGTGGGTGCAGGTGACCGAGCTCTTCGCCCTGACGGTGGACGCTCAGCGCCCCGAGGTTCTGTGGTACCGAGGCAAAGGAGCCGTACCAGCTCGGCCCTGCCCCGGAGACCTTGAAGTAGTCGTTGTCGTCGCTCCGGAGGCTCGCGAGCGTCCCTCCGGCGGGCTTGCCGGTGAGGACTTTGGTCGCTGTTGGGGACGCCGTCGTACCGACCGTGAAGTTCCAGCTCTTCTCCTGGCCCAGGGAGTTCCCGGCGGGATCCTTGGTCGCCGTAGTGAGTCGGGCGGTGTAGGTGCCGATCGCAAGGGAGCTGGTGGGCGTGTAGGTCATCTCCGTGCCCTCCACGTTCCAGGAGAAGCTCCCGGGGACAGGATTCCCTCCCTCATCGGTTAGCGAGAAGGCTCCCTCGGCCGAGGACTTATCGACCTGCTCTGAGAAGCGAATCACGGCCTTCTCGGAGCGGGGGCCCCCGTCGCCCCGTCGGCGGGGGAGACCGCGGTGATCGTGGGGGCACTCGCGTCGGCCGTGAAGCTCCACGCCTTCTCCTCCTCGAGTGCGTTCCCGACCTGGTCCTGGGCCGCGGTCGAGACCTTGACGTCGTAGTCGCCCGAGGCGAGCGGGTCGGTGGGCGTGAAGGTGAGCTCCGTGCCCTCCGCGTTCCACGCGGCGCTCCCGGCCACCGCCGAGCCGTCCGCCTTAGTGACCGAGAGGGCGGATGGCGCCTCATCAGGGCGGCCCAACGCCGACGCGAGCCAAGCGACGAGGCAGTGTTCGCGCTGCGGGTCGAAGCCGGCCCTGACGGGGCGGAGGGCGGGGCAACGCTTGTGGGCCACACTCAAGCCGACGCGGCTGCCGCGGGCGCGACCGGCGTGGTTCGGGCGCTAGTCGAAGGCGAGGTGGCCCAACCTGGCGCTTGGATGCCCGAACAGGTCATCGATCCGCCGGGGTACTTCTCGCACCTCGCCTCTCGGGGGCTGCTGGTCGAGATGGACGACGGACGAGCGCCTCCCGCCACTTAGGCGGCTAGAGGGTGAGCCCAACGCCCGGCTTGCGCGGCGGTGGCTCTGTGGTCACTGACCGAGCCTAACCACCTTCCGCCCCGGCTGGCGCTCGAAGACGAAGTCCTTGGCCGGTCGCGGAGAGCCTACGAGGACGGACTGATTCGACGTCCGAGCGGGTACGACGCAGCGGCTCATGGATGCGCGCCTCGGGACCGTCGCCGTCGTCGGCACCGGAATCATGGGCGCTCCGATCGCCCGCAATCTCGCGTCCGCCGGTTTCGAGGTGCGCGTTTGGAACCGCAGCCGCGCGAAGGCTGAGGCGCTCGATGACGTCGCCGCCGTCGCGGCATCGCCCCTCGAGGCGGCTCAGGCGGCCGATTTCGTGGTGACCCTGCTCGCCGATGCGGATGCAATCAAAACGGTGGTCGAGGGCGAGGACGGCGCCCTCGCCGCGATG
>DATHAN010000339.1:0-11097 GCA_035296645.1 Thermoleophilaceae bacterium | reverse complement strand
TCTACTTCGTCGGCTTGACCGGAGTCGGGAGCCGCGGTGCGCACGAGGGGGTCTGGACCGCGGCCCGATAGCTGGCGCGCTGGCGCGTGAGCGCCGGCGCGGCTGCGCCGGTCGAGGGAGGAGTCCGGTGCCGGGGCCACGTGGCCCCGGCACGGGCCCGCGCCCCCGCCCGCGATCTATAGTCGCGTCGTAGATGTCCACGACGATCGCGGTACTCAGCCAGAAGGGCGGCACGGGCAAGACCACGACGGTCAGGACGCTGAGCGACATCCTCGGCCGGGTCGGCTTCTCCACGCTCGCCGTCGACCTCGACCCGCAGGGGAACCTCTCCGACTACTTCGACGTCGCCGCGGACGCCGACCCGACGATCTCCGACGTCCTCGCTGGGCAGGCCAAGGCGGTCGACGCGATCCACGACGGGGTCATCCCCGCGAACCTCGGGCTCGCGGAGTCGGAGCTCGTCCTGAGCGGGAAGATGGGCCGGGAGATGACGATGCGGCGGGCGCTGCGCGAGGTCAAGCGCCGCTACGACTTCGTGTTGATCGACTGCCCGCCCTCGCTCGGGCTGCTGACCGTGAATGCGGTCGTGGCGTCGGACCACGCCCTCGTGACGACCGAGGCGCAGTACTTCTCGCTCCAGGGCGTCGAGCAGGCGCTCGAGGTGATCGAGCTCGCCAAGGAGAACCTCCACCCGGAGCTCGAGTGGCTGGGCGTGGTGCTCAACATCGCCGACCTGCGCCTGATCCACTCGCGCGAGGCGCTGAGCCAGCTCCGCGAGCGCTTCGGCGACAAGGTATTCGAGACGGCGGTGCGCGCGTCGATCCGCTACGCCGAGTCGGCCGAGCGCGGGGTGTCGATCCTCGACTACCGACCCACGCTCTGCGCCGACTACATCGCGCTCGCCGGCGAGGTGCTCGAGCGGCTCGGGCTCGAGAGCGAGCGCCCCCGCATCGACGAGCTGCGCGCCGACCTCGTCCCGGCCTGAGCATGACCGTGGCGCCGGCCCGCCCGCGTGCGCGCGGGCGGCAGGCGAGCGCCCCCGGGGTCGGGACGCCGCTCGAGAGGGTGGGTCGCGCCCCCGGCGGAGGGCGTGCGCGCGTGGAGCGGCTCGCCGGCCGGCTCGCGCTGGTCGCGCTGCTCGCGCTGGGGCTGGCGATCGCCGTCGGGGCGGCGGGCGGGCCCTCGCGCCGACTCACGCCCTCGAGCGAGGCCGGCTTCCCGGCGTGGTTCGCCGGGCCGCTCGCCGAGCTAGCTCCGGGCCGGCTGGTAGAGGTCGCGTTCTGGCTGCTCCTCCTGGCCATGGGCGCGTGCTACCTGGCCGTGCTCGGCCTGGCGCAATGCGCCGGCGCGCGGTGGGTCGTCGGGGCGATCGTCGGGCTTCACCTCGTGTTCGCGCTGGCGCCGCCGCTGCTCTCGACGGACGCGTTCGGCTACCTCGCGGTCGCGCGCGCGGTCGCGCGCGCGGGGGCGAGCCCGTACGCGCCGCTGGCGGAGACGCTCGCCCGCGATCCGGTCCTCCCGCTGCTCGTGTGGGAGGCGCGACCCAACCCGTACGGTCCGCTGTTCACCGCGGCGACCGTCCCGCTCGCGTGGCTTGGGATCGCGGGCGGGCTGTGGGCGGTCAAGGCGCTCGCCGCCGCGACGAGCCTCGCGCTCGTCGCGCTCGTCGCGCGCACCGCCCGCGGTCTCGGGCGCGACCCCGTGGCGGCGACCGCGTTCGTCGGGCTCAACCCCCTCCTGCTCGTGTGGGCGGTCGGCGGGGCGCACAACGACGCGCTCCTCATGCTGCTCGTGGTCGGCGCGCTCGCGCTGCTCGCGGCCGGGCGCGAGCGGCTCGGCGGGGCCGCGGTCGCGGGCGCGATCGCGGTCAAGGCGTCGGTCGCGGTGCTGGCGCCGATCCTAGTGCTCGGTGCCCGGCGGCGCCTGCCCGCGCTCGCCGGGCTGGCGGCCGGGCTGCTCGCCGCAGGGGCGGTGGCGCTCGCCGTGCTCGGGCCGGCCGTGGCCGGCTTTCCCGCCTCGCTCACCGACCAGGCGGCGCTGCGCTCGCCGAACAGCACGCTACACCTGCTCGGGCAGGCGCTCGGGCACGGCGGCGCGACGCCCGCCCTGCGCGCGGCCGGGGCGGTCGTCCTGGCGGTCTCGCTGATCGTCCTGTACGTCCGGGTCGCCCGCGGCGCCGATCCGATCGCCGCTGCGGGCTGGGCGACCGTCGCCACGCTCGTCACGACGACCTGGCTCATGCCGTGGTACGTGGTGTGGGTGCTTCCGCTCGCCGCGCTCGCTCCCGGACGGGCGCTGCGCGGCGCGGCGCTCGCACTGTGCGCGTTCGTCGCGCTCATGCGCGCTCCGCTCCCGCTGGGCTAGGGCGGTCCCGCTTGGTCAGCCTACGCACCGCCTGGCCGGCACGTGTGCGCTGGGCCAGCGCCTGCGTCCGTGGCCGGGGCAGGGGCGGCCAAGCTAAGGTTGCCGTCCGCCAGCCGCACGGGCGTCCTGACCAATGTCGAAGTCTCTCGAAGCCACGCCGCCGGGCGAGGCGAGCACGCACCCCCCCGGCCTGCGCCGGCCCGCCGTGGACGGGGCGCCCGAGCACGCGCCGGGCACGACACCGTCGCCCTCCGCCCAGGCGGCCGGGCTGCTGCGCGCCGCGCGCCCCCGCCAGTGGCTCAAGAACGTGCTCGTGCTCGCCGCGCCGGCGGCCGCGGGCGTGCTCACCCGGCCCTCGGTGGCGCTCGGCGTCGGGCTCGCGTTCGTCGCCTTCTGCCTCGTGGCGAGCGGGACCTACCTGCTGAACGACGCGCGCGACCTCGAGGCCGACCGCCGTCACCCGACGAAGCGCCACCGCCCGATCGCCGCGGGAGTGGTCTCGCCGCGGCTCGCCGTCGCGGCCGGGGTGCTCGTGCTCGCCCTCGGGCTCGGCCTGGCCGCCGCCGTGAGCCTCAACCTGCTCGCGGTCGTCGCCGGCTACCTCGTGCTCACCACCGCCTACACGCTCAAGCTGCGCCACGTCGCAGTGCTCGACATCGCCACGGTCGCGTCGTTCTTCATCATCCGCGCGGTGGCGGGCGGCGTCGCGGTCGACGTTCCCCTGTCGCGGTGGTTCCTGATCGTTGCCTCGTTCGGGTCGCTGTTCATGGTCGCCGGCAAGCGCGCCGGCGAGTACGCCGAGCTCGGCGACGACCGCACGGCGACGCGCGCGACGCTCGGCGTCTACTCGCTCACCTACCTCCGCGAGATCCGGGTGATCGCCGCCGCGGTGACGCTGCTCGCCTACTGCCTGTGGGCGTTCGAGCAGTCGGCGCCCGACGCCGCGCACCCGTTCTTCGAGCTGTCGATCGTCCCGTTCGTTCTGTTCATCCTGCGCTGGGCGCTCCTGCTCGAAGCCGACCGCGAGCGGGCGCCCGAGGACCTGGTCCTCGGCGACCGCGGGCTGCAGGCCGCGGCGCTCGCGTGGGCGGTTACCTTCGGGCTCGGTGTCTACCTCGGCGGCTAGCACTCGGGCCGCGCGGTCGCCGCGTGAGCGGCGGGAGGGCGACGCGGAGGCGAACGGAGGACGAACGGCGCTCGCCTCCGCCGCCGGATCGCTCCCTGGCGAGCAGGAGAGCCTCGACGGAGGCGAGCCGACTCTCCTGACCGGCTGGGGGCGAACGGCGGCGACGCTCGCCGCGCTCCACCGCCCCGAAGGCGCCGACCGGGTCGCCGAGATCGTCGCGGGCGCCGGCGAGCGCGGGGTCATCGCGCGCGGTCTCGGGCGCTCCTACGGCGACCCGGCGCAGAACGCCGGCGGCCGCGTCGTCTCGATGCTCGGCGTGCGCGCGGTGCGCGGCTTCGACGTGGAGAACGGGGTGATCACCGTGGGGGCCGGGCTGTCGATTGGCGAGCTCGGCGGCCTCGTGACCCCGTTCGGCTGGTTTCCGCCGGTGCTGCCCGGTACGAGCCAGGTGACGATCGGCGGGGCGATCGCCGCGGACGTGCACGGCAAGAACCACCACGTCGAGGGCTCGTTCTGCGACCACGTGCTCGCCTTCGAGCTCGTCATCCCGGGCGGCGAGCCCCTGACGGTGACGCCCGCGACCGAGCCCGACGTCTTCGCCGCGACCGCCGGCGGGATGGGCATGACGGGCGTCGTCACCGAGGCGACGATCCGGCTCCTGCCGGTCGAGACCGACCGCGTGCGCGTCGACACCGAGCGCGCGAGCGACCTCGACGACCTCATGGGCCGGATGGAGCGCGACGAGGACTACCGCTACTCGGTGGCGTGGGTCGACTGCCTCGCGCGCGGGCGCCGCCTCGGGCGGTCGGTGCTCATGCGCGCCGAGCACGCGACGCGCGCCGAGGTCGCCGGCGGCGACGGCGCGCGGACGACGCTCGACTTCTCGCCGCCGCGGGCGCTGTCGGCGCCGCCCGGGGTCCCGTCGGGGGTGCTCTCGACGGCGACCCTGCGGGCGTTCAACGAGGCCTACTTCCGGCGCGCGCCGCGTCTCGAGCGGGGGCGGATCGAGTCGCTCAACGCGTACTTCCGCCCGCTCGACGTCGTGGCCGACTGGAACCGCTTGTACGGCGCGCGCGGCCTCCTCCAGTACCAGCTCGTCGTGCCGTTCGGGGCCGAGGGCGCGCTGAGGACGGTGGTCGCGCGGCTGGCGGCCGAGCGCGCGCCCGCCTTCCTCGCCGTGCTCAAGCGCTTCGGCCGCGGGCACGGCATGCTCTCGTTTCCGATGGCGGGCTGGACGCTCACCATGGACCTGCCGGCGGGTCGCGCCGGCCTCGCCCTCTTCCTCGACGAGCTCGACGAGCTCATCGTGAAGGCGGGCGGTCGCCTGTACCTGGCCAAGGACTCGCGCCTGCGTCCCGAGCTGCTCGAGCCGATGTACCCCGAGCTCGCGCGCTGGCGCGAGGTCCAGGCCCGGCTCGACCCGCGCGGGGCCCTGCGGTCTGACCTCGGGCGGCGAGTGGGGCTCGTCGAGGGCGCGCCTGCGCGGGCGGCGCGATGAGGGACGCGCTCGGCGACGTGCAGTCGGTCCTCGTGCTCGGCGGGGGGTCGGAGATCGCGCTCGCCACCGTGCGCAAGCTCGTCGAGCGGAGGACGCGAACCGTCGTGCTGGCCGCCCGGCGCCCGGACGAGCTCGCCGCCGCGACGGAGGAGCTGCGGGCGGCCGGCGCCGAGACCGTCCAGTGCGTCGGCTTCGATGCGGAGGACGGCACCGACGCCCACGCGGCGCTCGTCGACGACGTGTTCGACCGCCATGGCGACATCGACCTGGTGCTCGTGGCTGCGGGTGTGCTCGGCGACCAGGAGCGCGCGGCGAGCGACGCCCGGGCCGCCCGGGCGCTCGTCGAGACCAACTTCTCCGGGCTCGTCTCGGCGATCATCCCGTGCGCCGAGCGCCTGCGGGCGCAGGGGCACGGCACGCTGTGCGTCCTCTCCACGGTGGCGGGCGAGCGCCCGCGACGCTCGAACTTCGTCTACGGCGCCTCGAAGGCGGGGCTCGACGCGTTCGCCCAGGGACTCGGCGACCGGCTCGCCGGCAGCGGCGTGCGCGTGCTCGTCGTCCGGCCGGGCTTCGTCCACACGCGCATGACCGAGGGGCTCGACGCCGCACCGTTCGCCACCACGCCGGAGAAGGTCGCGGAGGCGATCGTCGACGGGATCGCGAGCGGCGCGCACACCGTGTGGGCGCCCCCGGCGCTGCGCTACGTGATGTCGGTGCTGCGGCACCTGCCGCGACCGATCTTCCGCCGCCTGCCGATCTGACCGCGCGGCGCCCGGCCCCCGCGCGTGGGCGCCGGCGCGCGCACGGTCCGCGTTCCGCCGACCTACACGAGCGCCCTGACCGACGCCCCCTCGGGCGCGAAGCCGACCCGGCGCACATCCCAGTCCGGCCTCTCCTCGGCGAGCCGCGCGATCAGCTGGCCGGTGGCCTCCCAGTGCGACCAGAAGAGGACCGTCGGCCCCGCCCCCGAGATCGACGCCCCGACCGCCCCGAGCTCCCGCGCGCGCTCGAGCAGCTCCATCGACTTCGGATAGAGATGCGCGCGGCGCGGCTGGTGTATGCGATCGGAGAGGCCGCGGGCGACGAGGTCGAGGTCGGCGCGCGCGAGGCCGAGCACGAGGATCGCGGCGTGCGCGGCGTTGTGGACGGCGTCGGCGAGCGGCACCTCCGGCGGGAGTGCGGCGCGCGCGGAGGCGGTGGCGACGCGCTCCGGGGGGATGGCGATCACCGCCTCGAGCCCGGGCGCCGGGTCGAAGCGCTCGGCGCCCGCCTCGTGGCAGATCACGAAGCCGCCACACAGCGCGGCCGCGACGTTGTCGGGATGGCCCTCGAGCGCGGTCGCGGCGGCGAGCAGGTCGGTGTCGAGCTCGAACAGGTGGTCGGCGGCGACGAGGCCGGCGACGATCGCCGCGGCGCTCGAGCCGAGCCCGCCGCCGGGCGGGATCTGCGAGCGGATGCGGAACGAGAAGCCGTCGGCCGGCCGCAGCGACTCGAACGCGCGCACGACGAGGTTCGTCCGGTCGAGCGGGACGCCCGGGACATCGGCGTCGACGCTCAGCTCGCCCGTCTCCTCGACCACGAGCTCGAGGTGGAGGGCCAGCGCGGTGGCCATCGCGTCGAAGCCCGGGCCGAGGTTGGCCGAGGACGCGGGCACGCGCACCACGCGGCGGCGGTGCATCACGGGCGGCCGCCTACGCGGTGCTCGGACGCAGGCCCGTACGGACCCGAGGCGGGCATGAGCCTCGACATCGTGCTCTATTCTCGCCTCTGAGGCCGTTCCGTGACCGACACGGCGCCCAGCGAGTCATAGCCCGCCCTCGACGACCGCTCGCCCGGGTCTCGCTGGGTCGGCGAGGCGGGGGCGGAAGCGAGCCGCGGCGCGGCGCCGCTCTCGGTTGCCCGGTCGGTCGCCCTCTTCGCCCTCGCGGGTGCCGTCGCGTGGCTGCTGCTCGCGGTGGCGGGCGCCCTGCTCTTTCGGTCGATCGCCCGCGAGGAGGCGGTCAAGGACGCCGAGCGCTTCGCACGGCTATCCGCCGAGAGCATCTTCGCGCCGCGCCTCACTCCGGCGGTGCTCGACGGGAACCCGCGGGCGATCGTCGCCCTCGACCGGGTCGTGCGCGAGCGCCTCCTTCGCCCGACCGGCGTCACCCGGATCATGTGTGGGCGCCGGACGGACGCATCGTCTACTCCGACGAGCCACGCCTCCTCGACTCTCGCTACACGCTCGGCGAAGACGAGCGCGAGGTCCTCGAGCACGGCGGCGTCGACGCCGAGGTGAGCGACCTCGCGGAGCCCGAGAACCGCTTCGAGCGCGGGCGCGGCGAGCTGGTCGAGGTCTACACGCGGGTCCGCGCGACCGACGGGCGCCCGCTGCTGTTCGAGGGTACCTGCCCGCGACGTCGATCCAGGCCGGAGAGCGACGGATACTCACCGCCTTCGCGCCCACCGCGCTCGGCGCCCTGCTCCTGCTCGCGCTCCTCCAGCTTCCGCTCGCGTGGTCGCTCGCCAGGCGGCTGCGCGACCGCCAGGAGGAGCGCGAGGCGCTCCTCAGGCACGCGATCGTCGCCTCCGACAACGAGCGCCGGCGGATCGCCCAGGACCTCCACGACGGCGTCGTCCAGGACCTCGCCGGACTCTCCTATCGCCTGAGCGCGGCGGCGATCGGCGGCCGGGACCAGGAGCGAACGCTGCTCGAGGGAGCTACGGAAGCGCGTCGCAGCGTGCGGCAGCTCCGCCCTCTGCTCGTGAGCGTGTATCCCCGGACCTTCAGCGTGTCGGGCTCGAGGCGGCGCTCGCCGACCTCATATCCGACCTTCCCGAGCGGGAGATCGAGCCGCGCCTCGAGCTGCCGCCGGAGCGGTTGCCGCCGGACGTCGAGGCGCTCTTCTACCGCGCCGCCCGCGAGGCCCTGCGCAACGCGGTAAAGCACGCCGATCCGCGCACGGTCACGATCGCGGTCGCGCGCGAGGCCGGTCGGGGCGCGCCTGCTCGTCGAGGACGACGGCCGGGGCTTCGACGCCGCGCGCGCGGCGCGCGAGGGCCACTTCGGGGTGTGGCTGCTGCACGACCTCGCGCGGGCGGCCGGCGGACGAGCGGAGATCGAGTCGGAGCCCGGTCGCGGGACGCGCGTGCGCGTGGAGGTGCCGCTCCGGTGATCCGCGTCCTGCTCGTCGACGACCACGCGCTGGTGCGGACCGGCTGTCCGAGCTGCTGTCGGGCGTGCCCGGCGTCGAGATCGTCGGCGCGGCGTCCGACGGCGACGAGGCGGTGGCGCTCGCCGCAGCGCACCGACCCGACGTCGTGCTCATGGACCTCTCGATGCCGCGCCTCGCCGGCGTGGAGGCGACACGACGCATCGTGGCAGCCGACGGCGAGGCCCGGGTCGTGGTCCTCACCTCGTTCTCCGACCAGGAGCGCATCCTCGCGGCGATCGACGCCGGAGCGGTCGGCTACCTACTGAAGGACGCCGAGCCGGACGACGTGATCTCCGGCGTGCGCGCCGCGGCACGCGGCGAGTCGCCGCTCGCGCCCAAGGCGGCAAGCGAGATCCTGCGCACGCGGCTGAGCCCGCCCGGGAAGTCCGGGCTCAGCGCGCGCGAACGCGAGGTGCTGACCTGTGTCGCCCGCGGCCTCCCCAACAAGCTCATCGCGCGGCGACTCGGGATCGCCGAGAAGACCGTGAAGGCTCACCTCACCCACATCTACGGCCAGATCGGGGTCACCGACCGCACCCAGGCCGCGCTGTGGGCCCGCGAGCACGGGCTCGCCGGCGATCACGGCTGACTGAGGCGAGGAAAGGGCCCGCCGGAGGTCCTAGGACCAATGCCCACTTGTCGAGCCGACCCGATCGCCGCCAAGGTGGTGACCGTGTCATCAAGACGAACGACAAGGGAGGCACGCATGAAGAAGATGGTCTCTATATCGCTCACGGTTCTGGGGCTGACGGCGTTCGCACTCGGGTCCGCCTCGACCGCCGCCGCGAAGTCCACCGACGTCCGGGCGAGCGGCACGTGCACCGGCGCGAGCACGTCGAAGATCAAGCTCGGCCGCGAGGACGGCAAGATCGAGGTCGAGTTCGAGGTCGACCAGAACCGCAACGGCGTCCTCTGGAACGTCGGCCTCTGGCACAACGACATCCGCGTGTTCACCGGAACCCGGCGCACCGCGCCCCCGAGCGGCTCGTTCGAGGTCCGGCGGCTGATTCCGAACCGCGCCGGCGCGGACCGCGTCGTCGGGCGGGCGACGAACCCGGCGAGCGGCGAGCGCTGCCGGGCGGCGGCGACGATCTGAGTAGTCTCTCGCGCCAGTCGTCACAACCCCCGCGAGCAGTCCGCCGAGGGACTCTCGCGGGGGCCGTCCATCGGCATCGAACGAGGAGCTCCCGTTGACCGCCCGCCAAGCGACCCGCCCCGCCACGCTCGCCGTCGTCGCCGCCCTCGCCGCGTGCGGCGGCCGGCAGGAGCCGCCGCAGAAGCAGGGCACCGAAGGCGGTGGCGCACCCGCGCCGGCGACGCGTCCCGTCGAGACCGTGGAGGTGCGCGAGACCGACTTCGCCATCGATCCGCCGAATGTTCGGATCCAGCGTCCCGGCAAGGTCCGCTTCCGCGTCGATAACGCCGGCCGGGCGCCCCACGCGCTCGAGATCGAGGGCCCGGAGGGAGAGGTCGAGACCAAAGTCCTCCAGTCGGGCGACTCGGCGACGCTCACCGCCGACCTGAGCAAGCCGGGCAGGTACAAGTGGTACTGCCCGGTCGGCGACCACGAGCAGAAGGGAATGAAGGGGACGGTCACGGTCGGGTAGGAGGCCGACCGCTAGTCCAGCACCGCCTCCTCCACGCGCGCGAGCTCGGGCTCGCACGGGATCACCGAGCGCGCCTGGTCGAGCGCGGTCTGCGGATCCTTCAAGCCGTGGCCGGTGAGGACGCACACCACGCGCCCCTCCGCCCGGTACTTGAGCAGCCCGGCCACCGAGGCCGCCGACGCCGGCTCGCAGAAGACGCCCTCCTCCGCGGCGAGCATGCGGTACGCGCCGAGGATCTCGGCGTCGGACACGGCGCGGATCGATCCGCGCGAGGAGGTCACGGCGTCCATCGCCTCCTCCCAGCGCGCCGGGTTGCCGATCCGGATCGCCGAGGCGACGGTCTCGGGCTGCTCGACTGGCGCGCCGTGCACGAGCGGAGCGGCTCCCTCGGCCTGGAAGCCGTGCAGCCGGGGCGCCGCGCCGTACTCGCGGAAGCCCTGGTGCCACGAAGTGATGTTGCCGGCGTTCCCAACCGGAATGCACAGCTCGTCGGGCTCCTCCTCGAGCTCGTCGCACACCTCGAAGGCGGCGGTCTTCTGACCCTCGATGCGGAACCGGTTGACCGAGTTGACGAGCGAGATCGGGTGACGCTCTACCAGCTCGCGCACCAGCCGCAGCGCCTCGTCGAAGTTCCCCCTCAGCGCGACCACGCGCGCGCCGTGCATGAGCGCCTGGGCGAGCTTGCCGGTGGCGATCTTGCCCTCCGGCACGATCACCGCGCCGCGCAGCCCGGCGCGCGAGGCGTAGGCGGCGGCGCTCGCCGCGGTGTTGCCAGTCGAGGCGCAGATCACCGCCTCGGACTCCTCTCGAAGCGCGGCCGAGACCGCGACGGTCATCCCGCGGTCCTTGAACGAGCCGGTCGGGTTCGCGCCCTCGAGCTTGAGCCACACCTCCGCCCCGACGCGCTCCGACAGCCGCGGCGCGGGGACGAGCGGCGTGTTCCCCTCCTCGAGCGTGACGAGCGGCTCGACCGGCAGGCGGTCGTGGTAGCGCCACAGGCTCACGCGCGCGAGGCCCCCGCCGGCGTCACTCGAACACCTCCTCGATCACCCGGATCCAGCGCGGCGGGACGCGCAGGAAGTCGAGTCGCCCGATCAGCCCGACCGCGGCGAGGAAGCGCGACTCGCGCACCGGGTGCACCACGATCGTGAGCCGCGCGTCCGGCCCGAGGCCCTTCTGCACGACCGACTTCACCGACACGCCCTGGAGTCCGAGAATCTCGGCGATCTGGGCGAGCACCCCGGGCCGGTCGGCGACCTCGAGGTGGAGGTAGAAGGCCGACTCGACGTCGCTCACGAGCTCGACGGG
>DATHAN010000338.1:0-8536 GCA_035296645.1 Thermoleophilaceae bacterium | reverse complement strand
CATCACGACCATCACGGCGAGCACGATCAGGAGCGCCAGCGTGTGGTCGAAGCGGAGGCTCTCGCTCAGGTAGGTCGGCATGTAGGTGAGCAGCATGTAGTCGGCGACGTTGAACGCGATCACGAGCCCGGTGCAGACGAGGAGGGCTCCCGTGTTGTCGGCGAAGGTCTCCTTGAGCTGGCTTCCGATGCTCTGGCCGCTCTCGTCCTCCTCCGACTCCTCCTCCTGGCTCTCGGAGAACGCGGGCGTCTCGCTGAGCTTGAGGCGCAGGTAGAGGCCGACGAGCCCGAGCGGGCCCCCCACGAGGAACGGGATCCGCCAGCCCCAGCTCAGGAAGGTCTCGGGGGGCATGAGGAAGGAGAGCGCCGTGACCAGCCCGGAGCCGAGCACGAACCCGCCGAGCGTCCCGAACTCGAGCCAGCTCGTGAGAAAGCCGCGGCGCTTGTCGGGAGCGTGCTCGGCCACGAAGGTCATCGCCCCGCCGTACTCGCCGCCTGTGGAGAAGCCCTGGACCAGGCGGCACACGAATAGCAGGATCGCCGCCGCGATGCCGATGCTCGCGTAGGTGGGGAGGAGGCCGATGGCGAAGCTGCCGGCGGCCATGAGGATCATCGTGGCAGAGAGCGTGGTCTTGCGGCCGACGCGATCGCCGAGCGCGCCGAAGAAGACGCCGCCGAGCGGGCGCATGGCGAGCGCCGCGGCGAACGTCCCGAAGGTAGCGAGCACCTGTCCGGTCGGGTCGCCTGGAGGAAAGAAGACCTGCGCAAGCGTGACGACGAGGAAGCCGTACACGCCGTAGTCGAACCACTCGACGGCGTTCCCGATCGCCGCCGCGGCGACCGTGCGCTTGAGCGCGCGGGACTCGACGACCGTGACCTCGTCGGAGGTGAGGTCGCTGCCGGAGCGGTCGGCCGCCTCCTCGGACTGCTCTTTGCCCTTCCCTTGCTCCGCCATCTCGCACCCCCAGGCCGAGTCCCGCCACGTCAAGGCTTTCACGTCGCCCACCGGGCTGGCGTGAGTCTTCCCGCCTATGGACCGCCCCACGCCGCGTGCATCGCGCGGGCGTTGGCGAGCTCGGCCTCGACGAAGGCCCCGGGCCCCGAGCCCGGCGGCCCGAGAATGTCGGCGTAGAGGGAGGGCGACACACGGGCGCCGGCCTCCTCGGCGACGCGCCGCTCGAGGCGGGGGTCGGCGCCCTTCTCGGTGAACATCGTCCGCACGCGCCGCGCCCGCATATCCTCGATTAGCCGCCGGACGTGGCGGGCCGAGGGCTCGCCCTCGCCGGTCACCGTGGGCAGCACGCTGCCGACGATCTCGAGGTCGTAGGCGCGCGCGAAGTAGCCGAACGCGTCGTGCGAGGTGACGAGCAGGCGCCGGCGGGACGGGACGCCGGCGAAGCGGCGGCGGACCTCGGCGGCCATGCGATCGAGCGTCGCGCGGTAGGTGGCGGCGTTGCGGAGATAGGTCGCGCGGCCCGCGGGATCGGCCCGACTCAGCCCGTCGGCGATCGCGTCGACCATGCGCTTGGCGAGCTCGGGGTCGTGCCAGGCGTGTGGGTCGGGCGGACCCCGCTCCCCGGTGGGGAGCAGCGGCAGGCCGTGCGTCGCCTCGACGCGGACGGCGTCCGCCCCGACCTGGGCGAGGAGATCGTCGAGCCAGTCGTCGAGCCCAGCGCCGTTCGAGACGACGACCCGGGCCCCCGCTACGGCGTCCGCGTCGCTCGGCGTGGGCTCGTAGGCGTGAGGCTCGGAGCCGGCGTCGAGGATCTTCGCCACCTCGACCCGGTGGCCGCCCACCTGGCGGACGAAGTCCTGGAGCGGCATGGTCGTCGCGACCACCGGCAGGCGCTCGCCGGCTCCCGCGCGGCCTTCGGGCCCTCCGCAGCCGACGGCGCCGGGCGCCAGGGCGCAGACGGAGATAGCGAGAACCGTTCGCACTTCGAGCTCCGTCGCCTCAGCCGGCGGTCACGGCCGAGGCCACGCGACGTCGACCGGGGCGAACGCCCGCCACCGCCTTCCACGCGGCCGCGATCGCGACCGCCGCCGTGACGACCAGCACGATCGCCGGCCCCGCCCCGAGCTCGAGGTGCCAGCTCGCGTAGAGCCCGGCCACGCCGGCCGCGGCGCCCACCGCCGCCGCGAGCGCGAGCATTGGCCAGAACGTGCGGCACACGAGCCGGGCCGCCACCGGCGGCCCGAGCAGGAGGCCGGCGAGCAGCACACCGCCGACCGCGCGCAGGCCGACGACCATCGTCACCGCGAGCAGCGCGAGCAGCAGCCCGTCGAGCGCCGCGACCCGGTACCCGAGGGCGTCCGCGGCTGAGCGATCGAACGCGCTCAGGACGAGCTCCTTCCCCGCGAGCCGGAGCGCCACGACGACGACGACCACCAGCGCTCCGGCGAGGGCGACGTCGTTCGTGCCGACGCCCAGGATCGAGCCGAACAGGAGCTCCTCGAGCCGTCGCCCGCCGGTGGTCAGGGCGAGCACCGCGACGCCTGCGCCGAACAGCGTGGGCAGGAGCACGCCGGTCGCGTTGTCGGGCGAGAAGCGCCGGTCGCTCGCGATCGCGCCGGTGAGGCCCGCGGTGGTCAGGGCGATCGCGACGGCGCCGAGTCCGAGCGGGAGGCCGAGCACGAGGGCGACCGCGGCACCCAGGACGACCGTGTGCGAGATCGCCTCGCCGAGAAAGGCGAGCCGCCGCAGGAGCACAAAGCACCCGAGCGCCCCGCACGCGAGCCCTGCCAGGATCGCCTCGGCGAACGCGAGGCGCATGAGCCCCGACCGCCAGGGCTCGGCGAGCCACTCAAGTGCCGTCTCGACCACGGCGATCAGTGCTCGCCGTGGTGATGGGCGTCGTCGACCACGACCGCGGCGCGCTCGAGGAAGAGCAACTCGTCCCCGTAGGTGCGGCCGAGGACGTCGGGGCGGAAGACCTCGGAGGTCGTGCCGAAGGCGACGAGCGTGCGGTTGAGCAGGAGGAGCCGGTCGCAGACGCGTGCGGCCTGGGCCAGGTCGTGTGTCGTCATGAGGATCGTCGCCCCGGCGCGGCGCCTGACCTCGAGCGCGGCGAGGATCGCCTCCTGAGAGGGGGCGTCGATGCCGGTGAGCGGCTCGTCGAGCATGAGGACGTCGCCGTCCTCGGCGAGCGCGCGGCCGACGAGGGCCCGCTGGCGCTGGCCCGCTGAGAGCGCCGCGAAAGGCACGCGCGCCTCCCGCTCAAGCCCGACCTGCGCGACGATCTCGCGCGCGCGCCGGCGATCCTCGCGACCGGGCCACCGGCCCCAACCGAGTCGCGGATAACGGCCCATGCGCACGACGCCGAGCGCGTCGATCGGGAACGAGGGATCGATGCCGCCCGACTGCGGCACGTACGCCGGGCGACCCGTCAGGCTCCCCGAGCCGGAGTGGGGAAGGGTCCCGAGGAGGGCGCGGAGCAGGGTGGTCTTGCCCGCCCCGTTGGGCCCGAGCACGCCGGCGAACGAGGCGCGCGGCAGCTCGAACGACACCTTCTCGAGCGCAGGGCGACCGGCGAAGGAGACCGACAGGTCGCCGGCACGCACCATCGGCTCGGTCGCCGTGGTCACCGTGCGGCCTCGGGCGCGAGGCGCGCCGCCGCCGCCCGACCCGCGGCGGCCGCGGCGAAGACCGCCCCGCCGAGCGTCGCGACGACCGTCCCCGGAGGCAGGTCGAGCAGCCGCGCGAGCACGATTCCGCTGGCCATCTCGAGCAGCGACAGCGATCCGGCGTACGCGAGCATCGGCAAGAGCCGCTCGCTCAGGAGACGCGCGGTCGCCGCCGGAACGACGAGCAGGGCGCCGGCGAGCAGGCTACCGACCGTCGGCAGGGCGCAGACGACGGCGATCGCCACGAGCGCGACGAGGGCGGCGTCGGTCGCCCGCCCGTGGGCCCCCGCCGGCACGGCCCACTCGCGGTCGAACGTCGTGGCGGCGAGCCGCGGGAGAGCGAGGCCGACCACCGTGACGGTCATCGCCGCGGCCAGCGCCGAGCGAGCGACGTCGGCGCCCGACACGGCGAGCAGCGACCCGAACAGCAGCCGTTCGACGGGCACCGCGCCCGCGTCTACCGCCACGACAAGCACCGCTCCGAGCGCGAGCGAACCGGCGAGGGCGACGCCCGTGACGGCGCCCCCGCTCACCGCCCGGTCGCGCTCGCCGAGCGAGACGAGGCCCGAGAAGGCGAGCGCCGCGGCCATGGCGCCGGCGAACGGCCCGAGGCCGGGAACGGCCGCGCCGACCACGAGCCCCGAGAAAGTCGCCACCCCCGCGCCGTGTGCGAGGAACGCGAGGTCGCGAAGCAGCACGAAGCACCCGAGTAGCCCGAGCGGGACCGCCACGAGCGCGCCCGCGGCGAGCGCCCGGGTGAGGTAGGGGGCGTCGAGGGCCTCGATCACTCGGGCCGACGATACTGAGAACCAGTCGCTCTACGAGGAGCGGTGAGGCGGGGTGCCCGCCGGGCGTGCGCCCGGCAGGACCTCAGCGCCGATTCGCCGCCGCGGCGCTGCGGCCGCCGAGGCATGTCACGCACGTGCCTCGCAGCGCGACGTCGTGACCCTCGACCCGGAACGCGAGGCGCTTCGTCATTCGGCGCACCGACCGCTCGAGCGCGGGATCCTCGAACGCGCTCACGCGCCCGCACCGGTTGCAGATCAGGTGGTGGTGGTGATCGCCGGTCGGATCGGCGGGCTCGAACAGGCTGGGGCCCTCGCCGGTGTCGAGGCGGTGCAGCAGTCCGAGGCCCTCGAGAAGGTCGAGCGAGCGGTACACCGTGGCGACCCCTATGTCGCGACCCTCCTCCACGCGCAGGCGCTCGGCGATCTCGCGCGCGGTCAATACGCACCCGTGGCGGGCGAGCGTGCGGACGACCGCCATCCGCGGCTCGCTCGAGCGATGGCCGGCGCGGCGCAGCCCCGCCTCGGCGTGCTCGGCCCAGCCCGCGGGGGCCGCCGTGACCGTTTCCTCGGTCGCCACGAGCCCACGATACCGCGCGGTCGGAGGCGCGGCCGACCGTGGACGTGGCCGCAGGCATGTGCCGTCGAAGCGGTTCGGCGGAGAGGCGCGCGCCACCGCCTCCCCGTGGGTTACGTGCAGGACGGCTCGGAGGAGGGCGTGGGCGCGAAGATCACGACGCGCCAGTCGTCGATCGCCTCGCAGCGGCATGCCTCCGCCGCCCTGAGCGACTCGTGCATCGCCCCGCACGCTCACATCGCGCCTCGACGTCGGGCAGCTTGCGAGCTGCGATGTCGCGCAGGGCGAGAGGACATCGGCTCGTTCCCGGCCAGTCTTGGGTTCCGGGACGAACGCAAAGAGGCCGCCGGGCCGGCGAGCGACGTCCGTGAGGCGGCCCGCGGCCGGCACTGCGCGCGCCTGCAGGCCTCGCCCGACCGTGCGCAGGCTCGACATCGCTGTCAGGTCGGCGACCAGAATCGAGGCCCTCGTATGGCTAATCGATGGCCCGGTGTCTCGCACAGTCGGCCCTAAAAGCCCGGGGCGTCGAGGCAGCGGAAAACGTGGAGCTCGACTGCCGTGAACTCGACGGTGAAGGAAGCAGGAGGGGCCCCTGCACCGGTGGCGCGTCCGTTACTCCCGAGCGGACCGCGCCGTCCAGTAGCTATCCTCCCGCGCCGCGCGCAGAAACGCCACCGACGACCGGACAATTCGGCCGCCTCCTTGAACGCGCCTTGGAGGAACCGGTACGTTTCCTCACGATCTCTATGGCGCCTCCGTCCTCCCGCGCCCATGGGCCTCCGCCTCGGCTGAACCCCTTGTCAGCGCGACCTTGTTGACGTCAATCCGCATCGAAGCCGCGGGCGCGACGGCAGTCGACGTGCACACGGAAACGCGTCGTCGGACCCCTAGAAAGGCGGGAGAGAAGGAGTAGCTGGCGTAGGGGACGTCCCTCCTGCTCCCGGCGAAGGCGCTTGCGTGGGCGATGGGACGTCGGAGGATGGCTCCATATTCTCCCCGCCCGCGTTCGCCTCGGTCTCCGGCCTGGATGCCGGGTGCTTCTCCCGCCCGAGGCCACCGGGCTCAGCCTCTGGACGTCCGTCGCTTTCAGACGCGTTCGCGTCGCTCTCCGGCTTGGAGCCCCGGTCCGTCTCCCGGCTGCGAACACCGCGATCGGCCCCTCCAGAGGCTCCGCGCGCGTCCCCGCTTGTCACGACCGCTGCGCCGGTGCCGCCGATCCCTTCCCCCATCTCCGCGCCCTCGATAACCGGGCGGAGCAAGTGGAGCGCCTTGTAGCTATCCTCGCGGTCCGAGGCGCTTAAGTAGGTCCGGAAGACCTCACCCGCGATCTTGTGAGACTGGGCGACGAGCGCGTTGATTGCCTCCGGCCGCTGGTCGCGCGCGGCGGCCGACCCTTCGCCCTTCGGCGGGCCTCCGCGCGCCTCGCTCGCCGTCGGGCTTGGGCCCCGGGCGCGTCTCGAGCCGGCGGCCGACCCCTCGCCCTTCGGCGGGCCTCCGCGCGCCTCGCTCGCCCTCGGGCTTGGGCGCCGGGCGCGTCTCGAGCCGGCGGCCGACCCCTCGCCCTTCGGCGGGCCTCCGCGCGCCTCGCTCGCCCTCGGGCTTGACTCCGTGTGGTTATCCGCGTGTTGACCCCCACGCGAAGCTTCGGCCGGTGCATTGCCGGTTGGCGGCGGATCGCCGATCGCCGAGTACTCCGGCGCAACACCCTCCTCACGCGTTCTGGAGGACGAATTGCCATCCCGACGCGGATATTGCCGAGTCTCGAGGGTCGTGGGGGCTTCAGGCGAGGGACTCTCTTCTGGCCGCCCGCTTGCCTCGACCTCCAGGGCTTCCCCCGGCGAGCCCCCTTGCCCCACGGGTTTGGCGTGGTGAGAGACCGGCTGTCCAACTCGGTTCGCCGCTTGCTCAATCCGCGAGCGCGCCCCGTCGACGAAACTCGGATCGACCGCCGCCACGCTGCCGACCGCACCGCCCGCAAAGGCGGCCACGGCGGCGACCTTGGCGATTCCATTGGCACTAAGTGCGGCAAGCACTCCGCCGCCGCCACCCGCGGCACCACCCGCCGCGCCCGCGGCCCCGCCACCGCTGAGCCCGACGCCGCCTAGTGTGGCGTCTCTGAGGCAAAGCGATGGAATGACGGGAAGCGCTACCGAGAGGAGCTTGCGCTGGCGGCGAACCTCGCGTTCGAAATCCGCGCAGCCCGCGCAGGAGTGGACGTGCCGTCGGAGGTGCGAGGCTCGCAGCTCGCGTCCCCGGGCGTTGGCGAATTCCTCCCGGATCTCGGCGCACGGGATCGTCCGGGCCTTGCGGTTCTGCGCCAGCGCGGTGCGCGCCTGGAAGACGAGCGACTTCACCTGCTTCGGCTCGCATTCGAGGACGTCGGCGACCTCCGCGTGCGTGAGGTCGCTGACCTCGGCCAGTACGAGCGCCGCACGCTGAGGCTCGGGGAGATCCTGGACGTCCATGATGATCTGCCGGAGATCGGCTCGCCGCTCGACCTCGTCGGCGAGGCCCTCGAACGACGCTCGCTCGACCCCGCCCACGGGGGCCTCGCGATGCATCCTCAACATCGTCAGCGATTGGTTGCGGGCGATCGTATAGAGCCAGGCCTTGAGCTGGTCCGGCCGCTCATTGCGCGGGAGCGCGCGAAAGGCCGACGTAAAGGTCTGCTGCAGCGCGTCCTCGGCGTCTTCCTGAGACCCGAGCAGGTGGCGGCAGAAGGCGAGCAACGGCCGATGGTAGCGGTCGTAGATGATCTCAAAGGCGGTTCTGCTGCCGCGCTTTGCCTCCTTGGCGAGGCGCTCGTCACTCAGGGCCGCCGACAGCCGGCGCGAGCGGCGGACGAACGAGTCAACGCTGAGGGTGGAGGCTTCCAAGAAGAAATCAGACGCCGTTGACGGCTTGCTCGAGACTGTAACCTGGATTCCTGTGAGTTGCAACCCTAGGGGTACCCGCTATAGGCCAGTGAGCATCGAGGGCCCGAGTGATATCGAAGCCCGCACAGCTACTTGTGCGGCTGCGGTGACCTCGTGGAGATTGAGTACCTGGAGGCCGAACCGGCCCGCGCCTTCTGACGAAGGTGAGCCGGCGTCGAAGCGACCACCTCATGAGGACGAGCGGAGCTCGGCTTGAGACTGCGCGATTGAGGAGGTGCCGTTCGTGGTGGGCGCTCGTAGCGTCGCTACCCGCTGCGAGCAGCTTTTGGGAGCTTCGATGCGCACGGATGGGCGAGTCCACCATTGCGCCCGCGCGTATACCGCTCGGCTCGCGCCCCGAGCTATCGCGACGGCTCGCGCCCGAGCTATCGCGACCTGGATGGCGGCGCTATTCGCACGTACCAAAGCGCCGATGCTTCGAGTCTCGCGGAGGTAAGCAGTCGTGCCAGGCACTCAGAGAGCATTGGTATCGAAGCCCCGGCTTGAGGGTGCGCGCGACAGGCCGAGAGGCGCGCCCCGGGCAGCGGGCGAGGTTGTTCGCGCGGTGGCGCGTGGCGTGCATCGCTTGGCCGATCGACTCGCGAGCGCCATGCCGGCCATTACACTCCACGCCTG
>DATHAN010000337.1:0-7569 GCA_035296645.1 Thermoleophilaceae bacterium | reverse complement strand
GGCGATGAACGCGAACCGCGCCCGGCCGGGGGTGAGCGTCAGCCGGACGGCCGCGAGGTCGCGCGCGTTCCCGAACGCAAGCCGTGGGTCGGGCCTGACCGGATAGAGCGGGGCGCGCCCACGCCCTGCGCCCGCGACGAGCTGCACGACCCCGTCGCGCGGCTTGAGCCGCTGCGAGTCGCCCACGCACCGCGCGCCACACGGGCTCCATGTCAGCTTGGTCGCCGTGGACGGCGCCGGCGCGGAACCGAGGCCGGTGCCAGAACGCGATTCGGCAGTTGCCCGGGCCGAGGCGCTCCTCGAGCCACCGGAGCTGACGCGACCCGCCGCCGTGAGGTGCCTCGGAGTTGAGGCTGAGGATCCTCCAGCCTGCGAGCGAGAACGAGTAGTAGGGCGGCGGGCGGCGGCCGTGCACCCGAGCCCAGTAGGAGTCATAGCCCTCACTGTGGTTGGGCCAGTCGTGGTTGCCCGGAGTCGGCGAGGTCTTCGCGGCGAGGCGCCCGTAGACCGGCGCGTAGTTGCGACGGAACTCCTCGGCGGTGCCGCGGTCGTAGACGTCCCCGAGGTAGAGGAACCGGTCGAGGGGCGCGGAGGCGATGCGCGCGGTGAGCTCCTTGGACCTCGGGGTTGCCGTCGCCTCCGTCGCCGACCGCCCGCGCCTCGCCGACGGCCCGGCCGTCGCCGGCGAGCGCCAGGGCGAGCGCGACGAGCGCGGCCACGGCGACCAGGCCGACCGCCCCCAGCACGATCGGTAATTGCGCCGAGGCGCGCCGGAACCTCCCGGTCACGTCGGCTCGTCGGCCTCCGGCACCCGCCCGTCGCGGCCGACGTATCCGCCGGCCCCGCCGGCGCTCAGGTAGACCGCCTCCTCGGAGTCGCTCGCGTTGCGGAGGGCCCTCACCGTGTGGGCGTCGACGCGCGCGACCCCACCCGGGCCGAGCCGGTACGTCGATCCGTCGCCGAGCTCGAGCTCGATCTCGCCGCAGTGGACGAAGTAGACCTCCTCCTGCTGCTCGTGATAATGGCGGCGCCCCTCGATCCCGGGCGGCAGGACCACGGCGTTGACCCCGAAGGCGGTCACCCCGAGCTCCTGGCGGACCTTGCGGAACCCGGGGCCCTCGCCCATGCCGTCGATGTGGCCGACCGCGTAGCCGTCGCCTTCGATCGTCTCGCGCACCTGCTCGCTCATCGCCCTTCTCCTTCGCGCTCGCCGCCGGTGACGAGAACCCTACTTCGCGGTGTCAGGGGCCGGTCGGCGGGTAGCCTCGAGGCATGTCAAACCGTCTCGCCGAGGAGACCTCGCCCTACCTCCTCCAGCACCGCGAGAACCCGGTCGACTGGTACCCGTGGGACGAGGAGGCGCTCGCCCGCGCCCGCGAGGAGGACAAGCCGCTGCTCGTCTCGATCGGCTACTCGGCTTGCCACTGGTGCCACGTCATGGAGCGCGAGTCGTTCGAGGACCCCGCCGTCGCGCAACTGATGAACGAGAGCTTCGTGTGCATCAAGGTGGACCGCGAGGAACGGCCGGACGTCGACGCGATCTACATGGAGGCGTGCCAGGCGATGACCGGGTCGGGCGGCTGGCCGCTCAACGTGTTCGTCACCCCCGAGCAGGTGCCGTTCTACGCGGGCACGTACTTCCCGCCCGAGCAACGTCACGGCATGCCGAGCTGGCCGATGGTGCTCGAGGCGGTGGCCAAGGCGTGGCGCGAGCAGCGCCATCAGATCCGCGCCGGGAGCACGCGCATCGCCCAGCGCCTCGCGGGCGGCGCGCTCCTCGAGCCCTCCGACGCGGAGCTCGACCAGGGCATGCTCGACGCTGCGGTCGAGCGCCTCGCCGCCGCCTACGATCCGCGCCACGGCGGCTTCGGCGGCGCTCCGAAGTTCCCGCCGAGCTCGGCGATCGAGTTTCTGCTCCGGCGCGGGGAGACCCACATGACCTCGCGTACGTTGCGCACGATGGCGAGCGGCGGCATGTACGACCAGGTCGGCGGCGGCTTCGCGCGCTACTCGGTCGACGAGCGCTGGCTCGTCCCCCACTTCGAGAAGATGCTCTACGACAATGCGCTGCTCGCGCGGGCGTACCTGCACGGCTGGCAGGTAACCGGCGACCCGCTGTTCGAGCAGGTCTGCCGCGAAACGCTCGACTGGGCGCTACGCGAGATGCGCGCGCCCGAGGGCGGCTTCTTCTCGGCGCTCGACGCCGACTCCGAGGGCGAGGAGGGCCGCTTCTACGTGTGGACGATCGCCGAGCTCCGCGAGGTGCTCGGCGACGACGCGGACGCGGCGATCCGCTGGTTCGGCGCGAGCGAGCACGGAAACTTCGAGGGCCGCAACATCCTCACCCGCGGCGAGGGCGAGGCCCCGGCGAACCTCCCCGACCTACGCCGGCGCCTGTACGAGGTGCGCGCCCAGCGCGTGTGGCCGGGGCTCGACGACAAGCGCCTGTGCTCGTGGAACGCGCTCATGATCGCCGCGCTCGCCGACGCGAGGGCGGTACTGCGGGAGCCGCGCTACCTCGACGCGGCGAGCGCGTGCGCCGACTTCATCCTCGGCTCGATGCGCGACGCGAGCGGGCGCCTCCTGCGCACCTACAAGGACGGCGGGGCGCGCCTCAACGCCTACCTCGAGGACCACGCCTACCTGATCGAGGCGCTCCTCTCGCTATACGAGGCGACCTTCGAGCCGCGCTGGTTCGCCGCCGCCCGCGAGACCGCCGACACGATGATCGAGCGCTTCGCCGACTCCGAGCGCGGAGGGTTCTTCGAGACCTCGAACGACCACGAGCAGCTCGTCGCCCGGCGCAAGGACCTCGAGGACAATCCCATCCCGGCCGGGAACTCGAGCGCGGCGTACGGGCTCCTGCGGCTCGCCGCGCTGACCGGCGAGCACGCATACGAGCGGCACGCCGAGTCGGTGTTCCGGCTGCTCGGGCGGATCGCACCCGAGCACGCGCAGGCGTTCGCGCACCTGCTCCAGGCGATCGACTTCCACCTCGCTGCCGTGAAGGAGGTGGCGCTCGTCGGTGAGGAGCTCGAGCCGCTCGCGCTGGCGGTACGCGCGCGGTTTCGGCCTCACATCGTGGTCGCGGGCGCACCGGCAGGCGACCAAGCGGCCGAGCCCGTCAGTGAGCCTCCGCTGCTGCGGGGGCGAACGCCTATCGACGGCCGCGCCGCCGCCTACGTGTGCGAGGGCTTCGCGTGCCGCCGGCCGGTGACGGAGCCGGAGGACCTGGCGGCACTCCTCCTGTAGCGGCGCTCCGACGCCGTAGCCCGTCCTTAGTCGTAATCTCCAAGCGCGCAGGCGAGGCGGAACCTCAGCCAGGTGGGCTCCTGGACGAGGGCGACGAACACGTGCATCGCCTCACTACACCTCCGCGAGTGTCACGTCTCGTCGCTCGAGGCAACCGTCCGCAGGACCTGGATGACCGCGAGGAACAGGGCCTGCGTTCCGCGCTCACCCTGCTCACGCTTCGGGCCGCGCGCGTCACGCGGTCTACGTGGGCCGCTAGACCGACCGAGCCGGAGGTGCGGCAGGGCTGATCCAGCCCGGAGGGATACTCCCGCCGTTGCAGCGAGATCGAGTAGTGTTTCCGGGGTCCCCGGACCCCAATCCCGAGGACTGATGCTCAAAGCTCACTTGAAACTACTAGCTGCGAAATCCGATTGGCGACGGTCGGAAATGCGCATGATGGCTCTCGTCGCCTGGCCTCAGTTTCGACCGTCACGCTCGCAGGCTGTGGTGGAGGAGAGGGTGGAACCCGCCAGGCGGAGCAGCTCAGTCAGCCCGAACGGGTCGCACAGGCCCAGCGTGGCACGGTGTCGATCACGGGCACCGGCACTGCCGTCGACGCGGAGAAAAAGAAGGTGGCCTCTGAGGCGGGAGGGAGCGGCGTGATCATAGATGCCGGTCGGGGACTGATTCTCACCAACAATCACGTGATCTCGGGTCTCACCTCGGCGCGCGCAAAGGTCGGGGGGAGTGAGAGCACACTTCAGGTGGTCGGTAGGGCTCCTTGCCAGGATCTCGCGGTGTTGAGGATGACCGCCCCTCCCTCCGGCATCAAGCAGCTCAAGCTCGGCGACTCCGACAAGCTGAAGCCTGGCGAGCACGTCACCGCCCTCGGCTTTCCCGGCAGCATCGAGGACGAGGACTTTTCCGATCGTTCCTTCTCGGCGACAGAGGGGAGCGTGTCCACCGTAAAGACCACGGTCGCCCCCTCCGATGACTACCCCCGGCTCCCCAACGTCATCCGCCATCAGGCTCCGATCAGCAGCGGTAACTCAGGCGGTCCACTGCTCAATGACGCCGGCGAGGTCGTAGGCATCAACACGGGTTCGGACGAGACCGAAGGCTCACAGTCTCAGAACGTCGCCGTCGCCTCAACTCAGGCGAAGTCCCTACTGGAAGACTTGAAGGCGGGGAAGGACCGCTCCTACCTTGGCTGGGGTCTCGTAGTCGAGGAAGTGAAGGGAGAGAAGTCTCTCTACGTATCGAGCGTCGACGCCGGCTCTCCCGCGGACGACCTCCGGCGAGCCACTGGGGGGCGGGATCGAGTTCGCTTCGTCCCCTCAGACATGATCACCGAGGTCGACGGCACGCCGGTGAAGGATGTGGCCGACGTGTGCGACATCCTCGAGTCCAAGACCCCTGGGGACACCTTGACGGTCAAGGGCTTCGAGTTGGATGAAAAGAATAAGTACCAGGAGTATGACGTTCGGGCGAAGCTCGAGGGGTAGTCGGCGCTGACCGCCGCGGACGCGGCGAAGTACTACCTTTTCGATTCTGCTTGTCGATAGTTCGTGTCGTGTCGGGGTGCCGACCGACGGTTGATTACGTGGCGAACCGACTACTCTTGGCGAGCGCGAACTCCAGGGGCCGTCGGTGCATCGCTGCTCTCCCCGGTCGTGGTCGCCGTGGGGGTGGAAGCTCATCGGTGATCTCGACGGCGGGTCTTCGCCGTCGCGGGCGCTCGCCCAGACCGCGAGCGAGCGCCCGAACTTCGTGGTGCTCGTCGCCGATCACCTCTCGGAGAGCATGTTCAGGGCCGCCCGGCCGCTCAGACGCGGCAGCAAGACCGCCGGCGTCGAGTTCACGAACGCGTTCGCGCCCACCCCGCTCTGCCCCCGGCCCGCGCGACGCTGCTGACGGGTCACTACGCGCGCCACGGCGTCCGCCACAACCGCTACATGACCCCCAGCCTCACGCTCCCCTTGTTCGGGTCGGAGCGACGTTTCCTCGAGCGAGGGCTCGAAGGGCTTACCGTGGCCCATCGCCTCCGGCGCACGGGCTACGCGACGAGCCTGATGGGGAAGTACCTGAACGGCTACGGCGTCAACGGCGGCGGCCCGACGGGTCGTGATCCTCAGGCGCCGCCGGACGAGCCGGGCGAAGAGGGCTCGTTCGGCACGCGGATGCCGCGGCTGGAGCGACTGGCACGCGTTCGTCGGCCAGGGCAAAGAACGACAACGGGACGTATCGCTGCTTCGGGTGGCCGAGATGCGCCGGCTACCGGGCGACCCGAGACGGACAACACCGGACGGACGTCCTCATGCAGCGAGCGGATCGCTTCATCGAGGCCAGGAAGGGGCCCGGCAAGCCCTTCTTCCTGTATGTGGCCGATTACATCCCTCACAACGAGCACCCGCCGGCGGATCGCCATGCGCATCTCCCGGGCAAGTTGTTCATGGAGCACATCGAGGAGGTGTCGGATCGTGCGAAGTGCTCGCCTTGATCGGCCCTCTCGTGACGCTGCTCGGGGAGTGAACGCCGTGTGCGGTGGAGAAATCGCGGCCGCCACCCACGACACGTCGGACAGGAGGCTTAATACCGAAGCGGACCTCAGCGCATCGAGGTCAGGCTCGGCTGCGGTGGCGCCCCCTGACATCGCGTTCGCTGCCCAACCGAGGAATCCGCTCGTGAGCCAAGCGGCCCACCATCCCGCCAGCACTGGCGTTAGAGGCGCTTGTCTCCAGCCGGTCCGATCTGAGATAGGACGATCGGGATCGCTCGCTCGCCAGATGTCGTTAGCAATCTCCTTGGGTCGGAAAAAGTTGAGGATCGGTACGAACCACGAGCCGACCGCCCATCCGGGGCCGTAACGAAGGTTCTCGGCGCCCAGAGACGGGAGGTTCTTGTAGGCGGCCGAGAACCACCGGATGAAGAAGACGGCGCCCACGACCGTCACCAGCAACTGAACAACGAGGATTGCCAGCTGTCGAGCGTCGTTGGCCTGCGCCGCGGCATCCGAGATCGCGCCTCCCTCGGACGCACGCTGGAGCAGCGAGACCTCGGAGGCTCCCGACCCCACGGCGACCACACCAACCGCGCTCGCCGCGATCAGGGTCCATCTGGCAGCGGTTGCCCGAGGGCGAAGCTCGATCACTGGACGCAACGGCATGCTTGCGTAGGCCCGGCATGAGCCATCCCCCCTGCGGCTCCGATTCCCTCCCGCACGCTTTCCTCCCTCTCGGCGATCCTCTTACATCTCGGGCCTGCCGCAAGTAAGCGTGGAGGTGACGGCGACGCGGCTGCTCAGCGAGCCGCGCGCCGACGCCCAGGGCCTGTGCGCGTCCCTACAAAATCGCCATATACCGCTCGAGCTCCCACGGGGTCACCTGCACGCGGTAGTCGTCCCACTCCTTGCGTTTGAGCTCGACGAAGCGGTTGAACATGTGCTCGCCGAGCGCGCGCAGGACGAGCTCGGACTCGGCGGTCAGCTCGATCGCCTCGCCCAGGGTCTCCGGCAGCTGCTCGATCCCGAGCCGCTTGCGCTCGTCGGGCGAGAGGTGGTACAGGTTCTTCTCCATCGGCTCGGGCAGCTCGTAGCCCTGCTCGATCCCCTCGAGGCCCGCCTGGAGCAGGACGGCGAAGGTGAGGTAGGGGTTGCAGGCGGGATCGGGGCAGCGCAACTCCATGCGCGTCGCCCGCTCCTTGCCGGGGTGGTAGAGCGGCACGCGCACGAGCGCCGAGCGGTTGCGGCGCGACCACGCGCAGTACACCGGCGCCTCGTACCCGGGCACGAGCCGCTTGTACGAGTTGACCCACTGGGCGAAGACCGACGAGGTCTCGCGCGCGTGGCGAAGCTGCCCGGCGATGAACGCCTTGCCGACGTCGGAGAGGTAGTACTGGTCGTCCGCGTCGTAGAAGGCGTTGCTCTCTCCCCGGAAGAGCGACATGTGGGTGTGCATGCCGGAGCCGTTCTCGCCGAACAGGGGCTTCGGCATGAACGTGGCGTGCCACCCGTACTTCATCGCGTACTCCTTGACCGTGATGCGGTAGGTCATGCAATCGTCGGCCATCTTGAGCGCGCCGGCGTAGCGCATGTCGATCTCGTGCTGCGAGGGCCCGACCTCGTGGTGGGTGTACTCGACGTGGATCCCGAGCTGCTCGAGCGCGAGCACGGTCTCGCGACGGACGTCAGACCCCGCGTCGAGCGTCGTCAGGTCGAAGTAGCCGCCCTCGTCGAGCACCTCGGGGAAGCCGACCCCGTTGCCGGCCGGGCGCGCGCCGCGGAAGTAGAAGAACTCGAGCTCGGGCCCCACGTTGAACGCGTCGAAGCCCATGCGC
>DATHAN010000336.1:0-4763 GCA_035296645.1 Thermoleophilaceae bacterium | reverse complement strand
GCTCTCGCACACCGCGTCGACCGCCGGCTCGACGAACTCGTCGGAGACCGCGATGTCGAAGCGGACCTTGTCGGAGAGGCCTATCTTGACCGTGGTGCCGCGATAGGTCTCGACCCGGTCGAACTCACCTCCGTGCCCCTGAACACGGGAGATCGTGATCCCCCGCACCTCGGCGCGGTAGAGGGCCTCGAGCACCTCGTTCGCCTTCTCCGGCCGAACGATCCCGATCACGAGCTTCAAGCTGATCCCCTCCTCGTTGGGCTGGGCGACGGGCGCAAACGCGCGGGAGCATTCCAGAGTTGCCCGCGTCTTGCCGTCCCGCCCCGCCGGCGTGCGCCGCGCGCGTTCGCGGCTCGAGGTGCCATCCGCCTAGACTCAACGCCATGTCCGGCCACTCCAAATGGTCCTCGATCAAGCACAAGAAGGGCGCCGCCGACGCCAAGCGCGGCCAGCTATTCACGAAGCTCGCGCGCGCGATCCAGGTCGCCGCGCGCGACGGCGGTCCGGACCCCGCCGGCAACGCCGCGCTCGCCACCGCCGTCCAGAAGGCGCGCGACGCGAGCATGCCGAAGGACAACATCGAGCGGGCGATCGCCAAGGGGGCGGGCAACGACGCCGACGCCGCGGCGTGGCAGAGCGCGGTGTACGAGGGCTACGCGCCCGGTGGCGTCGCCGTGCTCGTCGAGGCGCTGACCGACAACCGCAACCGCACGGGCGCCGAGGTGCGCCACATCTTCTCGCGGGGCGGCGGCAGCCTCGGCGAGCCGGGCTCCGTGGCGTGGAACTTCGAGAAGAAGGGCGTCGTGCTGGTCGACGCCGAGCGCCACGACGAGGACGACCTGATCGTGGCCATCGACGCGGGAGCAGAGGACCTCACGCGCGACGAGGACGTGTGGGAGATCGTCACTGCTCCGGGCGATCTCCCGGGCGTGCGGGGAGTGCTCGAGGAGGCCGGGGTCGAGATTCAGTCGTCCGAGCTCTCCATGCGCCCGCAGACGCGGGTCGAGCTCGAGGAGGAGCAGGCGGGAAGCGTCCTGCGGTTGCTCGAGGCGCTCGAGGACCAGGACGACGTGGCGGCGGTGCACGCGAACTTCGACGTCGACGCGGCGACGCTCGAGCGCCTGGCGCCGGCGTAGGCCACGCGCCCCGAGCCATCGGCGGAGGCGAGCCGGGCGGCCGTCGCTCTCGTACGGAGGATCCGATGCCCATCGCCCCGGGCGTGGCGATCCCGCTGGCCGAGATCGAGCTGCGCGCGAGCCGCTCGTCCGGACCCGGCGGACAGCACGCGAACGTGACCGCCTCGCGCGTCGACGCGGTCTTCGACGTGGCCGCCTCGACCGCCCTCGGAGATGACCACAAGGCTCGGATCGTCGCGCGGCTGGGCCCGCGTCCGCGCGCCGTGGCCCAGGACGCGCGCGGGCAGGCGCGCAACCGTGCCCTCGCGCTCGAGCGCCTTCAGGAGCGCTTGGCCGCCGCGCTGCACGTCGCTCCCGCTCGCCGTCCGACGCGACCGAGCCGCGCGGCGCAGGAGCGGCGGCTCGCCTCGAAGCGGAGGACCGCGTCGCGCAAGGCCGAGCGTCGCACGCGCCCCGACGAGGACGGATGAGACTGCGGTCGCTGGCCTAGAGGTCGAACGCCCCGACGAGGTTCGAGAAGTCGTCGGTCCACACGCTCGCCCCGCTCTCGGCGCGGCACGGGCGCCAGCGTGGGTCCGCGGCCAGGCGCCCGAGCTCGCGCGGGCGCGCGGCCATGACGACCCACCGGGACGGGATCTTGCCGGGGACGCTCACGAGCGCGCGACGAGGCTCGGATTGGGCCGCGCACACGAGCCGCGCGTCGCGCGCGAGCGCGGCGACCACCGGCTCGAGGTCGAGGTAGCGGTTCGAGATGTGGACCGCCACGAGGCCGCCGGGCACGACCTTGGCGCGGTAAACGCGCACGGCCTCACGCGTCAGGAGGTGCACTGGAATCGCGTCCGAGCTGAACACGTCGGCGACGAGCAGGCGGAAGCTGTGGTCTGGCGCGCGCGCAAGCGACAGGCGTGCGTCGCCGAGCTCGACGCGATGGCGGCCCGGGCAGTCGCGCAGATAGGTGAAGAGGCGCGGATCGCGGGCGACGCGCTCGACCGTGCGGTCTATCTCGAAGAACGTCCACGCCTCGCCGGCTCGCGCGTAGCAGGCGAGCGCGCCCGTCCCGAGGCCGAGCACGGCTACGCGGCTCGACCCCCGCGCGCGCGGCGCCTCGGCCATCACCTGCCCGATCGGCCCGCTGGGGTGGTAGTAGGTCCGCGGGACGCGCGCCCGCGCGGGGTCGTCGCGGAACTGGCCTCCGTGCGTGGTGGTTCCGTTCACGAGCACGTGGAAGCGGCCGGGCTGGACCTCGACGCGGTTCACCCCGAAGAAGCTCCGCTCCTGGAAGAGCACGCGCTCGCCGGGTGCGAGCAGCGCGCCGGCGAGCAGGATCGCCCCAAGCGAGAGGCCGAACCGGAGCCGGCGCCGGGCGAAGTTGAGCGCGACCCCCGCGGCGACGCTGAGAGCGAAGCCGCGGCCGATCATCTCGGCCTCGCCGCCGGCCCGGCTCGCCACGGCGAGGATTGCCGCCACGGTCGCGCCGAGAAGCACCGGAGCGGCGAGGTCGAGCCAGCGCGTCCGGGGACCAGCGGGGAAGCGCCCGGGCCGCCGCGGCAGGCACAGGCAGGCGAGCACGATCGCGAGCGGGTACTCGAGCCGCGAGTCGAACACGCCGGGCGCGACCAGCGCGTTGAACACCCCGCCGAGCACGCCCCCCAGGGCGATCCACAGGTAGAACTCGGTCAGCCGGGCCGGCGGCGGGCGGTCGCGGGCGAGCTCGCCGTGGCACACGAGCGCGGCGACGAAGAAGCCCGCGAAGTGGAGTGGGATCAGAAGCCACGGCGGGTCGCGCGCCTCGAGTAGGAGGGCGATCGAGAGGCCGAGCGCGGCCACCGGTAGGACGAGCACGGCGGCGCGATGCCGCCGCTCGTTGCGCCCCCCGGGAGCGAAGGTCAGGATGAACGAGCCCAGGTAGAGCACGAGCGGCAGCGACCACAGCAGGGGGATCGGCGCGAGGTCTGTCGTGGCGAAGCCCGAGACGCCGAGCATGAGGCTCGACGGCACGAACGCGAGGGCGACCCAGCGCAAACGGCGCTGCGCCGTGACGTTGGCGCCGTCCGCAGTCCGCGGTGGCGCGTCGCTTACCTCGCCCGACGGCGGGCGCGGAGCGTCGCTCGCCTGGACCGCCGTGGGGACCGGCGCGGCGACGCGCGCCGCGGCGGCGCCGCCCGAGCGCCACACCAGCGCCGCGCACGCGCCCACGAGCGCCACGAGCACGACGTACGCGCCGGCCCACACGGCGGCCTGCTCGCCGAGCCGCAGCGTCGGCTCGAGCACGAGCGGGTAGGCGAGCAGCCCGACGACGCTGCCGAGGTTGCTCGCCCGGTAGAGGAGGTACGGGTCGCGGGCGGCGGGGTGGTCGGTACCCGCGAGCCAGCGCTGGAGGAGCGGGGCGGTCGTGGCGACCGCGAAGAAGGGCAATCCGACCCCCGTGAGGAGCGCGGCGAGCAGGCGGGGAACCGGGTCGTCGCCACCTCCGGGCGCCCACTCGGCCGGGACGCCCAGCGGCAGCACGAGCAGCGGGACGAGGATGACCCCGAGGTGCACGACAGCGGCCCGCCGCACGCCCAGTCGTCGCGTCACGACGTGCGAGTACGCGTACCCCGCGAGCAGCGCCGCCTGGAAGAACAGCATCGAGGTGTTCCACACCGCGGGCGTTCCGCCGAAAAAGGGCAGCACGAAGCGCGCGAACATCGGCTGCACGCTGAACATGAGCGCGGCGCTCACCAGGAGCGCGACCGAGAACAGCGCGACGACCCCTCGCTCCCGGCGCGAGCAGCGGCCGCTCGGGCGGATGTCGGAGGCCACGGCGCTCAGCGTGCGCGACCTTAGCTCGCCGGGGCAGCACGCGGGCGGGGCCGAGGGAGGCGTCCGCCCCCGCGCGCAGAATCACGGGTTAGATGGTGATCCTCGGCATCGACCCGGGCACCGCCCACACGGGCTACGGCGTCGTGCTCGCCCGCGGCCAGCGGCTCGCGGCGCTCGACGGCGGTGTCATCGCCACGACGGCCGACGCACGCCTCGAGCAGCGCCTCGGCCGCATCCACGAGCGCGTGCGCGACCTGATCGCCACCCACCGCCCGGCCGCGCTGGCCATCGAGGACCTGTTCTTCGGCCAGAACGCGCACACCGCCTTCGCGGTCGGCCAGGCGCGCGGCGCGGTCCTGCTCGCCGCCGGCCTCGCGGGCGTTCCGTGCTCGGCCTACACGCCGCAGGCGGTCAAGCAGGCGGTGTGCGGGTCGGGCGGCGCGGCGAAGGACCAGGTGCAGCGGATGGTCGGGGCACTGCTCGCCCTCGCCGAGCCGCCGCGACCCGACCACGCGGCCGATGCCCTCGCGGTCGCCATCTGCCACGCGAACGGCTGCGAGCTGCGGGAGGCGATCGCGTGATCGCCTCGGTGCGCGGAAGGGTCGCGGCCCGCCGGCCCGAGGCTGTCGTCGTAGAGAGCGGCGGCGTCGGCTACGCGCTCGCGGTCTCCGCGGAGACCCTCCGCCACGTGCCCGCCGCCGGCGAGGAGGTCCTGCTCCACACCCACCTCGTGGTCCGCGACGAGTCGATGCAGCTCTACGGCTTCGCGTCCGAGGAGGAGCGAGCGCTCTTCCTGATGCTCGTCGGCGTCCAGGCGGTGGGGCC
>DATHAN010000335.1:0-6302 GCA_035296645.1 Thermoleophilaceae bacterium | reverse complement strand
GCCGGTCGCAATGCGCAACACCTTCTGGGACACGCTTCCGAGCATCAGCGAAACGGAGGTCGGACTTCCCGTAGGAGCCCCGAACGGCGGCTCGGGAAAGCTCGGAGCCGTCGTAGGCAATCACCACGGGCGCCCTCTCGCGGGCCATTAGAGCAGCCTACAAGTCGTTAGGCGTGGGCCTCTCAGCGTTGAACCCCGCAACGGCGGCTCCTCGTTGGGGGTCGTAACAGAGCGACGCGCTACAGCTTGAGGTCGACCCCTAGCAGCACAAGCGGCCACAAGAGAATCGCCAGCAGAGCAGACACGATGCCCTCGATGTCGCCGACGTCGCGGAAGTACTTGTAGATGCCCCGCGACGAACGCGCCGATGATGATGTAGAGGAGGACGAGCAGGCCGGGACCTCCGCGGCGGCGCATTAGCGGATCTTTCGACGCGCAGTCGGAGGACCCTCTCAGCGAATGGGCGGCCCTCGCGCACGCTCCCATCTGCGCTGGACGCATGGTCCGGCGCTCCGGCGGACCGGGGGCGGCGCCGGAGCATTCGGTTTGACCTAGGGGAGCTGCTTGGCCTGTTGGCGCCTTCTTCTCCTCGCTGCGCGAGCTGCGGGCACGCGCTGAGCGGGCTGGACGAGGTGAGCAGCGAGCACTGCCCCACAGTCTTGACACAGAAGGGTTCTCCACTGGCCGTCAGGCGTCTCCGAGAGCCCGCTGGTAAGCGGTCTCTGGGAGTTGCAGAACCCGCACTTGTGGTTCACCGGGCCCACAATAGACGGCCGGTGCCCTGAGGTACTGAGTAGGGGGCCTAGGGGCGCTTTTGAAGCTTCGGTTGTCAAGCGACTTTGCACGTGTGCGCCCTGACTGCGTCGCTGAGCTTCGGCTGTCCAGTCGCCTTCCTTCGCTTGACCTTCGAGAGTCGCGGTCGCCCCGACTTCTTCGTCAAAGGGTCCTCCTCAGGGGTCTTTGCACTCGGAGGTTTGCTACTCGCCCGGACAACTCAGAGCGTACGGATCAATGTCCGGATCAGAGGGCCTCTTCAACGGGAAACCCTGCAAATCGCAGGGTTCTCAAGGTACCGCCACGGGGATTCGAACCCCGGTTTCCGCCGTGAGAGGGCGGCGTCCTAGTCCCCTAGACGATGGCGGCGCGGCGAGTGATTCTACAAGCAGGTTCGCGGCGTGACGGGGAGGCACGCGACCGCGCGCGGCGCTATATTGCGCCGCGCAACCACGGCCGGTGGTCAAGGGAAGTCCGGTGAGAGTCCGGCGCGGTCCCGCCACTGTGACCGGCTAGGCCCCTCGCACGAGGCCACTGGAGAGCGCCGCTCTCCGGGAAGGCGCGGGGGGAGCAGCCGGGAGCCAGGAGACCTGCCTCCGGCCGCAAGCCACGATCCCTCGCGGAAGGGGAGGCGCACATGAACAGAGGTTCCCGGGCCCTTGCGGCTACCGTTGCGACGTGCGGGCTCGCCGCCGTCGCGCCCGTCACGGCCGTGGCGGCGCCCACGGTCTCGAAGCTGCGCGTCGAGGCCGGTGGCCGAGCGCTCGATTCCGGCACGAGCTACGTCAACGACACCGCCCGAGTCTCGACGGCGAAGGACCAGTGCGGCGGCACTGGACGTAGCTACACCGCCCAAGGTCCGACTCCGGCCGGCCTGGTTCAGCATGCGAGGAACGTGAGGAGCGAGCTCCGGCCGTTCTACGTGAGCGATGCGTACTACGGCAGCGGCCGTACGCTGATCGTGTGCCGGATCAACGCGTTCGGCGCCTTCGGCGCCCAGGCCTGGCTGTACAAGGTCGACCACCGGGTCATCCTCGACGAGGAAGGCCAGCCACCGAAGGCGGCGCCGAACCAGTACCCGCTCGAGCGTGGCGACGAGGTGCTGTGGTACTTCGCCGACTTCGGCTCGGGCCGCAACACAGGAGACGAGCTCGCGCTCCGCACCCCGGCGCGGGTGAGGCCCAACCGGCCGTTCGCGGTCCGAGCGGTCGCCTACGACTGGGAGGGCAACGCCACGCCGGCAAAGGACGTGGCGATCTCGGGTGACGCCACCGCGATCACGGACGCGAACGGCTGGGCGACCGTGAAGGCCCCTCGCGAGGGCCGCTTCCGGCTGCGCGCCCGGCGCGGCAACGACATCCCGGCCGCGCCGACCCGGACCTGCGTCGACGCGAACCTCGATCGCTGCCCGGCGGTCCGCGGCGAGCAGATCTTCGGGACGGGTCGCGGCGACGCGATCCCCGGGACCCCCGGTGCCGACACGGTCATCGCGCGAGGTGGCGACGACCGGGTCTACGTCGGCCGCGGAGGACCCGATGCCGTCTCGTGCGGCGGAGGCATCGACTTCGTTCGCGCCAGCGGCAACGACCGCGTGGCACGCGACTGCGAGCGGGTCGTGCGTGTCTGATCGATCGCGGACGGCGGCGGAGGGCGAGGCGACGGCGGCGGCCGAGGTCGCCGCCGTCGCCGTCGTCCGCTGAGGCAGGCGGCGTGAGGCGGGGGCGGCGATCGCGAGGCGCTCCGGTGCTCGCCGCGCTTGCGCTCGCCGCGCTTGCGCTCGCCGCCGCGCTCGCGTCCGGTGGTTGCGGCCTCGGCCCGGGCGAGGAGCGCCGCGGGCACGTCGAGCTGCGCGTCACGCGCGAGTTCGGGCACAGGCTGCTCCACGCCACGACCCGCGACCGGGTCCGACCGGGCGACACGGTCATGCGCCTGCTCCAGTCGGGGGCGAGGGTGACGACGGCCTACGGCGGCGGCTTCGTGCAGTCGATCGACGGCCTCGAGGGCCGGGGCGGCGGCGGTCGCCACGACTGGTTCTACTTTGTCAACGGGCTCGAGGGCGACGTCGGCGCGGCGGATCGTCGCGTGCGGCCGGGCGACGTCGTCCAGTGGGACTACCGGCGCTGGTCGGGCGCGATGAGCGTGCCGGCGATCGTGGGGGCCTTCCCCGAGCCGCTCGTGAGCGGGACGGGAGGCCGGCGGCTGCCCGTGCGGCTCGAGTGCGCCGACGACCGCAGCCGCGCGTGCGGTGAGGCGTCGCGGCGGCTCACGGCGGCCGGCGTGACGCCGGCGCGCGCGCCGCTCGGCGACCCCGCGGGCGGGTCGGTCGTGCGCGTGGTGGTCGCGCCGTGGTCGCTCGCCCGGCGAGGGTCGGCGGGGGCGAAGCTCGAGCAGGGACCCCAGGCGAGCGGCGTGTTCGCCCGCTTCGGCCGCGACGGCCGGCGACTCGAGCTGCTTGGTCCCGAGGGCCGCCCGGCGAGGACCGCGCCGGCGGGGACGGGGCTCGTCGCGGCGACCGTGGTCGAGGGTGGCCAGCGCGTATGGCTCGTCACCGGGGGCGACGAGGCCGCCGTCGAGCGCGCGGCCACGGCGCTCGACCGGGCCAAGCTGCGCGACCGCTACGCGGTGGCCGCGCTCCCGGAGCGGGTCGCGGCGCTCCCGATCGTGGGCGCCGAGGGGGGCGAGCGGTGAGCGCGCCCGCGGCCGTCGCCCTCTTTCCCGCCTTCCGCCTCGGCGTGAGCGCCCTCCACTCGGCGCGGGCCGGGGTCGCGGCGGCGTTCTGCGCCGCGCTCGCGCTCGTGTTCGTGGTGCTCGAGCATCCGCTGATCGTGGGCGCCGGCGTCGCGGCGGTCGTGGTGGCCGCCTGGGGGGCGGGCGCAGCGCCCGAGCTCGCGCGCGCCGCACGGCTCGCCGTCGCGGTCGCGTTGCTCGTCGTCGTGGTCAATCCGCTGCTCTCGAGCGAGGGCACCACGGTGCTCGTGCGCGGCCCGTCGCTGCTCGGCCATCCCTTCGACGTCACCCTCGAGGCGGTGGCGTACGGCGCGGTCGCCGGGTTGCGCCTGCTCGGCCTGATCCTCGCCTGCGCGCTCTTCTCGGCGACGGTCGACCCGGACGACCTCCTGCGCTCGCTGCGGCGCGTCTCCCCCCGGTCGGCGCTGACCGCCGCGCTCGCCGTTCGGCTCGTGCCGGTGCTGGCGCGCGACGCGAGCCGGCGCAGCGACGCGGCGCGCTCCCGCGTGCGGCCGGCCAGCCGGCCAGGCGGACGGCGCTCGCGCGCGCGGCGCTCGCGGGCTCGCTCGAGCGGGCGGTCGAGGTGGCCGCGGCGCTCGAGGTGCGGGGCTACGGGACTCCCGCGCGCGCTACAGGGGCGCGGGCATGGACGCGCGGGGCGGACCGGACGGCGCCGCGCACGCGCCGGCGCTCGCGCCACGACGCGCGCGTGGGCGCGAGCGCGGTGGCGATCGCGGTCGTCGCGGTCGTCGCTGCGGTGGCCGGAGTGGCTTCCTTCGCGGCATACCCGCGGCTCGAGCTCGCCTGGGGGATCGCGGAGATTGCGCTCGCGGCGACGATCGTGTGCTTGGCCGGTGCGCCGTTCGTCGGCGCTGGGGCGCGGCTCGGGGTCGGCGGCCAGGATCGCGCGGCCGCGGAGGGCCTCGATGGCTGAGCCCGTACTGCGCGCCGAGCGCTTCGGGTACACCTACCCCGAGCGGCCGGCGCTGGCCCTGCGAGACGTGACCCTCGAGCTCGCGCCGGGCTCGTTCACGGTCGTCGCGGGCGCGTCGGGGTCGGGCAAGTCGACGCTCCTGCGCGCCGCGTGCGGGCTCGTTCCCCACTTCCACGGAGGGGAGGCGACCGGCGAACTCGAGGTGGCGGGCCTGTCGCTGCGCGACAACGGCCCGGCCGAGCTCTCCGCGCTGTGCGGAACGGTCTTCCAGGATCCCGAGACCCAGGTCGTGATGGGCGGCGTCCACGCGGAGATCGCCCTGCCGCTCGAGCACCGCGGTGAGTCCGCGCCGAGCGTGGCCCGCGCCGTCGAGGAGACGGCCCTCGAGCTCGGCATCGCGCACCTGCTCGGGCGGCGCACCGACTCGCTCTCGGGCGGTGAGCTCCAGCGCGTCGCGCTCGCCGCCGCGCTCGTCACGCGGCCGCGGCTGCTGGTGCTCGACGAGCCGACCTCCCAGCTCGACCCCGTGGCCGGGGACGAGCTCGTCTGGCTCCTGCGGCGGCTGAACGAGGAGGCGGGGACGGCGGTGCTGCTCGCCGAGCACCGGCTCGAGCGCTGCCTGGCCGCGGCCGACCGCGTCGTGGCGCTCGACGGTGGCCGGGTCGCGTGCGACGCGCCGCCCGACGAGTTTCTGGCGTGGGCGGAGGAGTCGGCACCGACGCTCGCCACGCCGCTCGCGCGCCTGTTCTCGACTGCCGGCCTGCGCCCGGCCCCCGCGTCGGTCAAGGCGGCGCGGGCTGGGCTGCGCGCCGTGGGGCTGATCCCGGCCCGAGGCGCGGAGCGGCGGTCCGCCATCGAGTCGGACGAGGACCGTTCCCCCGGGCGGGGCCGGCTGTGGCGTGCGCGGCGGGCGCCTGCATCGCGTGCGGCCCTCGAGCTTCGCGACGTGTGGCACGAGCTGCGCGAGGGCCCGGCGGTCCTGCGCGGCGTCGATCTCCGCTTCGAGCCGGGCGAGCGCGTCGCCCTGCTCGGCCGCAACGGCGCCGGCAAGAGCACGCTCCTGCGTCACGCGAGGGGCCTGCTCGAGCCGACGCGCGGGCGCGTCGAGCGAGCGGGCGAGGTCGCGCTCCTGCTCCAGAACCCCGGCGACTACCTCATTCACGAGCGCGTCGACGAGGAGGTCGGCGCGACCGGCCTTGCGGGCGCCGACCTCTCGGATCGACCGGGAGCCAACCCGCGCGATCTCTCGGGGGGCGAGCGCCAGCGCCTCGCGCTCGAGACGGTCCTCCCCGGCCCCGCGGGCGTGCCGGGCGGCGTTGCGCCGCCCGCGGCCTTCCTGCTCGACGAGCCGACGCGCGGCATGGACCGCGGTCGCAAGGACGCGCTCGGCGAGCGCCTGCGGTCGCTGGCCGCGGCGGGCGCGGCGGTGCTCGTCGCCACCCACGACACCGAGTTCGCCGCGGCGTTCGCCGAGCGGGTCGTCCTCATGGGCAAGGGAGTCGTCATCGCCGACGGTCGCGCGAGCGAGGTCCTCGCCGGGGGGCGGCACTTCACCACGGACGTCGCCCGCGCGCTCGACGGCGCGGACGGCGCCCTCACGCCCAACGCCGGCGCGCAGGTCCTCGAACGCGAGCTCGTCTCGCAGGAGGTGGCCGGGTGAGTTGGGAGCTCGGGTCGTTCCTCGTGCTCGGAGTGGCGCTTGCGCTCGGGTTCCTCTGGTACGAGCGCTCGCGACCCCCGGCGCGGGTGCTCGCGCTCGTGGCCGCTCTCGCGGCGCTCGCCGTCGTCGGCCGGCTGGCCTTTGCCGCCTTGCCCAACGTCAAGCCGACGACCGACATCGTGCTCTTCGCGGGTTACGCGCTCGGCG
>DATHAN010000334.1:0-3027 GCA_035296645.1 Thermoleophilaceae bacterium | reverse complement strand
CGACATCATCTTCCTCTGGGTGGCGCGCATGGTGATGATGGGCATCGAGTTCACCGGCGAGGTCCCGTTCCGCGACGTCCCGATCCACTCGGTGATCCAGGCGCCCGACGGCCGGCGCATGTCGAAGTCGCTCGGCACGGGAATCGACCCGCTCGAGGAGATCGACCGCTACGGCGGCGACGCCGTGCGCTTCGGGTTGCTCGCCATGGCCTCGTCGCAGGACGTCCGCTACGCCGTTGACCGGGTGGCGCAGGGCCGCGACCTCGCCAACAAGCTGTGGAACGCTTCGCGGCTGGTCCTGCTCGCGGTCGGCGAGGCGGCGGAGGCCGAGGCGGGTCCCGCCGGCGCGGGCCCCGGAGTCGACGGCTCGCCGGAGGCCGACCCCTCGGCGCTCGCCACCGCGCCCGAGGACCGCTGGGTCCTCTCGCGCCTCGAGCGCGCCACCGAGCGGATCGGGGAGCTGATCGACTGCTACGAGCTCTCGCACGCCGCCCGCGAGCTGTACGCCTTCGTATGGGGCGAGGTGTGCGACTGGTACCTCGAGCTCGTCAAGCCGCGCCTCTACGACGAGTCCGCCGATCGCGAGCAGGTGAGCGCGACCGTGCTCCACGTCCTGCGGCGGGTGCTCGTCCTCGCCCACCCGATCCTCCCGTTCGTCACCGAGGAGACCTGGTCGTTCATGCCGGGAGCGGCCGAGCGCGGACTGCTCGCGGTGGAGCGGTGGCCGGCGGCCGACCGCGACCGCATCGACGCCGGCGCCGAGGCGGAGATCGACCGGGTGATCGAGGCGGTGACCGCGCTCCGACGCTACCGCGACGACGTCGAGGCCCATGCTTCCGCGCGCATCCCCGGACGCCTCGAGGCCGAGGGCTTCGAGCGCACCGCGGGCCACCTCGCGCGGCTCGCGCGCTTCGAGCTCGAGGGCGGGGCCCGCGACGGGGGCGGGCCGTCGGCGAACGGAGAGGAGCCGATCGCCACGGTGAGCGTGCCGGGGGGCGTCGTCCACGTCCTGCCCTCGGAGGCCATCGATCCCGAGGAGGTCGAGCGTCGCCGCGGCGAGCGCCGGCGCGCGCTCGAGGGCGAGATCGCGCGCGCGGAGGGCAAGCTCGCGAATCGCGGCTTCGTCGAGAAGGCCCCCGCCCACGTGGTCGACGCCGAGCGCGACAAGCTCGCGCGCTTCCGGGAGGAGCTCGCCGAGCTGCGCTGAGCCGGCCCGCGGCCATGGACTACCGCCAGGCGGAGAGCTACCTGCTCGACCTCGAGCTGTTCGGCATGCGCTTCGGCCTCGACCGGATGCGCAAGCTCACGACGGCGCTCGGTATGCCGCAGCGGCACTTCGCCTCCGTGCACGTGGTGGGGACGAACGGCAAGTCGTCGACCGCGCGGATGATCGCCGCCATCCTCGCCCGCCATGGGCTGCGGACCGGCTGCTACACCTCGCCTCACCTGCGCGCTTTCCGCGAGCGGGTAGAGGTCGAGGGCGCCGCCATCGCCGAGGACGCCTTCGCCGCCGCGGTCATCCGGGCTGCGCGCGCGGCCGCGCTCGTTGACCGAACGCTCTCCGGCGACGACGGGGTCACGCAGTTCGAGGCGCTGACCGCGACGGTCTTCCACGCGCTCGCCCGGGCGCGGGTCGACGTCGCGGTGATCGAGGCGGGCCTGGGCGGCCGTCACGACGCGACGAACGTCATTCCCTCCCGGGTCCAGGTCTTGACCGGCGTCGGCCTCGAGCACACGCGCTGGCTCGGCCCGACACTGCGCCACATCGCCGAGGAGAAGCTCGCGGTCGTGCCGCCGCACGGGCGCCTCGTCGCGCCCGAGCTCCCCCCGGAGGCCGAGGCGGTCACGTCGGCCGTGGCGCGCGAGCGACCCGCGCGACGGGTGACCGTCGCGGCGGGCGCCGAGGAGCGCATGCCGCCGCTCCCGCACGCGCCCGGCCCCTTCCAGCGGCGCAACCTCGCGCTCGCGGCCGCCTCGGCCGAGGCCTTCCTCGACCGGGAGCTCGATCCCGACGCCCTGCGCTCGGCCGCGGCGGCGATCGTCGTCCCGGGCCGCCTCGAGCGCGTCGGCGAGCGCCCGCTCGTCCTCCGCGACGGCGCACACAACCCGGCCGCCGCCGAGGCGCTCGCCGAGGCGCTGCCCGACATGGTCGGCGGGCGGCCGCTCGTGGGCGTCGTCGCGATCCGCGACGACAAGGACGCCGCCGGTGTCCTGCGCCCGCTGCTCCCGCTCCTGAGCCGCGCGGTCTTCACGCGCGGGAGCGGCGCGCGCTACCTGCCGCCGGCCACGCTCGCCTCGCTCGCCGGCCAGCTCGACCCCGAGCTTGCGACGGAGGCGGTGCGGGAGCCCGAGCAGGCGCTCGCGCGGGCGCGAGCGCTCGCCGGCGGAGACGGAGCGGTGATCGCCACCGGCTCGCTGCACCTGCTCTCCGACCTCGTGCGCGCCCCGCAGACGCGCGCCTCGTCGCTGTGAGCACCGAAGGCCCATCCCCGCCGGAGCAGCGGGCCTCGCGCCGGCGCGGACGCGCCGCGGAGGCGTCGCGCGCGCCGTGCGAAAGACCGACGTTCCTGGCGATGATCGGGCTCGTCGCCGTCGTCGTGGCGCTCGTGATCATCGTCTTCTTCGTGATCGGGTACATCCTCGGCCGGCTCTTCCTGTAGGGGAGCATCCGCCGCGCCGGCCCGCCTCGCGGGCGGCGATCGTCGCGCTGCGCCCGGCGGCGCGACCGCCGCGTCCGGGTAGACTGCGCGGGCCATGCCGCCGGTCGCCATCTTCGGCATCGAAAACGACACGCTCAGCCTGGTCGTCGGCCTCCTGCTCCTGTTCCTCGGCGCGCTGTGGCTGGCGCTCGCGTACTACACCTACATGGACGCGAGCCGGCGGGTGGCGGACCCGATGCTCGTCGGCACCGCGACGGTGGCCGCGCTGATCTTCCCGTTCATCGGGACGATCGTCTACATGATCGTGCGCCCGCCCGAGTACCTGGAGGACGCGCACGAGCGCGAGCTCGAGATCCAGGCCGCCGAG
>DATHAN010000333.1:0-3720 GCA_035296645.1 Thermoleophilaceae bacterium | reverse complement strand
TCCCGCTCGGGGGTCTGCGCCGCAAGAGCGAACGGCAGCGCACCAACCGGGAGCGAGCAACGCGCAAGGGAAAGCTCAACCGTGTGGCGGAGGCCTTTGAGAAACGCTCCGAATCGCGTGGTCGATCGGATCGGAAGGGGGGCGAGTCCCGCGTAGCAAGCGCGACTGACGACAGAGTCGCCTGCCGCTCTCGCCGCGACTGGTTGCCGGGACGCTGATGTGGGGCCCTCGAGGCCGTTGAAGGTGAGGCCGCCTCCCGTATGGCGCGCGGGGATGCCCGACCTGGCGATGAGGAGATCGCGCCGAGGCGCGTCCCGGGAACGGGCGGGGGTTGGAACGTCTCACGGAACCGCGCGCCGGGCGACCGGACGTGCACGGCGGCCGTCGCGATCGGTTTGCGATCGTCCGAAGTCCCCGCACCTGGCGATCTGCGGAAACCGGCCGCCGAGCGGGCGAACGAGCTTGCCGCGTCCACGCTGGGCTAAAGGGCCTCTGTGCGGGGATAAAGGCCCGGCTGGCGTGATCGTTACGAGCGGGGCACCCAGGACTCGAACCTGGAATCGCCGGTTTTGGAGACCGGTGCCTTAGCCAGTTTGGCCAGTGCCCCTTGCGTGCCCGATTCTAGGCGGGCGCCGGGGTTGCCGTTCGATCGGCCCGCGGCCGTCGCGTACCGCGCCTCGACCCACCTACAATCGAACCGCCCGCGGATGTGGCGGAACTGGCAGACGCGCCGCGCTTAGGACGCGGTGGGCTTCGTCCCTTGGGGGTTCGAGTCCCTCCATCCGCACTCGGTCCACTTTCGCCGGCGCGAGCGCACGAGCGCGTGCGGACGGTGGCGCGCCGCTCGCGAGCGTCGTAGAATTCCGCGGCATGGTGGAGGAGGAACAGGAGAGGTACGTACCGGTCCACCCGAACCGCCATCGGGCGGAGTCGAAGGCGACGCGGTCGGCAGTGATCCTGCTGCTGCTGGTGAGCGCGCTGCTGACCCTGGTCGTGGCGATCGCCGGCATGCCGGTCTCGACGGGGATGAACATCTTCGTGTTCGTGTTCAGCGCGCTGTTCCTCGTGAGCGCGTACTACATCTTCAAGTGGAGTCGCGGCGTGCTCGCGATGATCGCGGCGCTCGCCGTCCTGCTCGCGCTGATCGCGCTGGTCGGGGTGACGGGCTGGTTCTCGCGCGACCAGGCGGGCTTCGCCGAGCCGCTGCTCCCGGCGTCGGTGATCGGCGTGATCCTCGTCGTGCTCGTGCCGATCCAGCTCATCCTCGTCGCCTTCTCGATGCGCGGCTTCAACCAGGGCTGGAACATCGAGGTGCCGGTGCCCGAGCACGAGGCCCACGAGAACCTCGCCGACAAGTTCGACGAGGGCGGTCGTCGCATCGAGCACGACGACGAGGACGGGGACGGGGACGGGGACGGGCGAAGCTAGCCTCTCGCCTGCCCGCCCGGGTGGCGGAATGGCATACGCGGAGCACTCAAAATGCTCTGCCCGCGAGGGCGTGCGGGTTCGAGTCCCGCCCCGGGCATAAGGTCGGTGGCCTCGAATCACGCCCGCCTACGCGGGCGGCGGCTCGAGTCACCCGAGGCATGAGGCCGGGCGGCGCCGAGCCGAGAACCCGGCGGCGTACCGGGGCGCGACGGCCCATAGACTGCCGCCCGTGCCCGGCCGCATCGTCCTCTTCGGCGCCACCGGCTACACCGGGCGCCTGACCGCCGAGGCGCTCGTGAACCGCGGGCTGCGACCGGTGCTCGCGGCGCGCAGCCGCGACAGGCTCGAGTCGCTCGCCGCCGACCTCGACCCGGCGCTCGAGCTCGCCGTGGCCGACACCGCACGGCCCGAGTCGATCGCGGCACTGCTCGAGCCCGGCGACGCGCTCATCACCACGGTCGGCCCCTTCGCCCGCTTCGGCGAGGCCGCCCTCGAGGCGGCGATCGCGGCCCGCGCCACGTACTTCGACTCGACGGGCGAGCCGGCGTTCGTGCGCAAGGTCTTCGAGCGCTTCGGGCCGGCGGCCGAGCGAGCGGGGTGCGGCCTGGTCACCGCCTTCGGATACGACTACGTGCCCGGCAACCTCGCGGCGGCGATCGCCCTGCGCCACGCGAGCGAGCGACCCCACCGCATGGACGTCGGCTACTTCGTCACCGGGCGCCCGTCGTGGAGCGGCGGGACGATCGCCTCGCTCGCCGGCGCGCTCGCGGCGCCCGGCTTTGCCTTCCGCGACGGCCGGCTAGTGACCGAGCCGAACGGGCGGCGGCTGCGGAGCTTCGAGCTGCGCGGACGGCGGGTGTCGGCGATCTCGGTCGCCGGCAGGGAGCACGTCTCGCTCCCCCGGCTCGAGCCCGGCCTGCGCGAGGTCGGCGTGTACCTGGGGTTCGGCGGGCCGCTGCCGCGCGTGCTGCAGGGCCTCTCGTTCCCCACGGGGACGCTCGCGCGCGCGCCGCTCGCGGGCTCCGCGCTGCGCGCCCTGACCGCGCGGATGTCGGGCGGGTCGAGCGGTGGCCCCGAGCCCGAAGCGCGCGCACGCATCGGAACGCACGTGGTAGCGCTCGCTTACGACCGCGGGGAGCGCCCGCTCGCCGAAGTCGGGCTCGACGGCCAGAACCCGTACGCGTTCACCGCGGCCCTGCTCGCCTGGGGCGCCGAGCGCGCGGCCGACCAGGGCGTGGAAGGGGCCGGTGCGCTCGGGCCGGTCGAGGCGTTCGGCGTCGAGGCGCTCGAGGAGGGCTGCCGCGAGGCCGGGCTCGCCCGGGTCTGAGGCGGTGGCCGAGCGGTCGATTGCGATGGCCGCGCCCGGAAGGCGCGTCGACGCGCACGCCGAGATCGAGGCGCTCGTCGGCTTCGAGGGCCGGGCGGCGGGGAGCGACGCCGAGCGCCGGGCGGCGAACCACATCGCCCGACGGCTGGCCGCGCTCGGGCGCGACGCCGAGGTCGAGCCGACTGTCGTTCGCCCGTGGTTCGCCGTCACCCACGCGCTCAGCGCGCTGCTCTCGATCGCCGCGAGCATCGTCGCGGTCACGCAGCCGGCGATCGGCTCGGCGATCGCGCTACACGCCGCCTTCTCCTCCTACGGTGACCTGACCGGCCGCTTCCACCTGCTCCGGCTCCTCATGCCCAAGCGCGCCTCGCAGAACGTCGTCTCGGAGGAGGGCGGCGAGAAGCCCGGCGTGATCGTTCTGCTCGCCCACCACGACGCCGCCCGGGCGGGGGCGGTATTCAGCCCGCGGGCGCTGCGTCGGCGGGCGCGCATCGGGGCGCTCGTGCGCCGGCCGTTCGGCCCGCTCGAGATCTTCTTCTACGCGCAGGTGCTGCTGCTCGTGGTCCTCATGCTCCGCTACCTGCTCCCGGAGTCGGACGTCGTCTCGTACGCGCAGCTCGTCCCCACGGTGATCCTCATCGTCGCCGTGCTGCTCCTGCTCGACGTGGCGCTGAGCGACGCGGTGCCGGGCGCCAATGACAACGCCTCCGGCGTGGCGACCGTCCTTCGCCTGCTCGAGCGATACGGCGGGCGCCTCGCGCACTTCGACCTGTGGGCGATCTCCACGGGCGCCGAGGAGGCGCAGGCGCTCGGGATGCGGGCGTGGCTTCGCCGCCACCGCCGCGAGCTCGACCGGGAGCGCACGGTGTTCGTCGACGTCGACAAGGTCGGCGCGGGCGAAGCGCGCTACGCGCGCAAGGAGGGGGTGGTCCTGCCGCTTCCCTACGACCGCCGCCTGCTCGCTC
>DATHAN010000332.1:0-4279 GCA_035296645.1 Thermoleophilaceae bacterium | reverse complement strand
TTGAGGGTTGGCAGGAAGTACGACGAGAGCCGCGTCACGGCGAGGGCGAGTCTAACCGCGGGCGGGCGCCCCTCGGCGCCGGGGAGCGGCCGCTCCTCGGGCCGTCGAGCGGGCCTCGCTCACCCGCGCGTGAAGCGGCGCCCGGCGGTCGGCGAGGCCGCCTCGTCGAGCGCGGGGCGCTCGTCCGCAGCGGCCACCGGCAGCTCGACCACCTCGGTGGGCGCCGCGCCGTTCCCGGCGCTCGCGCCGTCGGCCTCCGCGGCGGCCGCAGCGGCCTCCATCGCCGCGATCCGCTCCGGCGTCATCTCGTCCGCATTCGCCGCCTCGATCCGCTCGAGCCACTCGGCGCCCTCGGCCGACTTGCGCTCGTCGACCACGGTCGCGCCCGCGCGCAGCCTCTTGTCGATCTCCACGAACAGCTCGTCGACGAGGCGCTCGGTGGGGACCTTGCGCAGGGGCTTGCCGTGGGCGAAGATCAGTCCCTCGTCCTTGGCGCCGGTGATGCCGAAGTCGGCGTGCGAGGCCTCGCCGATCCCGTTCACCGCGCATCCGAGCACGGCGACCTCGACCGGCTCGTCGTAGCGCTCGAGGCGCCGCTCGATGTCGGCGACCACGGTGTCCATGTCGAACTGGAGCCGGCCGCAGGTGGGGCAGGCGATCAGCACCGGCCCCTTCTCGCGCAGCTTGAGCGCCTTGAGGATCTCCCACGCGACCTTGACCTCCTCCTCGGCGTGAAAGGTCGAGAGCGAGATGCGGATCGTGTCGCCGACGCCGTCGGCGAGCAGGGTCCCGAGGCCGACCGCCGACTTGAGCGAGCCCGACCACTTGGTGCCCGCCTCGGTGATCCCGAGGTGGAGCGGGTAGTCGATCCGCTCGGAGAGCAGGCGGTTCGAGGCGATCGTGTTCGGGACCGAGGTCGACTTGATCGACACCTTGAAGTCCTCGAAGTCGATCGACTCCATGAGCTCGACGAACTCGACCGCGGCGCGCACCAGCGCCTCGACGGAATCCTCGCGCTCGAGCTCGTGGAGGTGCTTGGGGAGCGAGCCGGAGTTGACGCCGATGCGCATCGGCGTACCGGCGGCGCGCGCGCGGTCGGCGACCTGCCTGACCTTCTCGGGCCCTCCGATGTTCCCCGGGTTGAGGCGTATGCAGTGCGCGCCCGCGTCGATCGCCTTGAGCGCGAGCGTGTGGTTGAAGTGGATGTCGGCGATCACCGGGATGGGCGAGTCGACGACGATCCGCTCGAGGGCGGCAATGTCCTTGTCGCGGGGGACGGCCACGCGCACGAGGTCGGCCCCCGCGTCGGCGATCCGCCGGATCTGGGCCATCGTCGCGTCGAAGTCGGCGGTCTCCGTCTTGGTCATCGACTGCACGGCGACCGGCGCGCCGCCGCCGATCGGGACCCCGCCGACGTGGATCTGGCGCTTCGAGGGCACCGCTCGAGTCTAGCCCCGGCGGTATGGCCCGAAGCGGGGCGGACAGTCGAGGCGAAGCCTCCGAGGAAGCCTCGGAGGCCGCTTCGGCCGGCGCGCGGCTACGCGCCGGGCTGCGCCGCCGGTGCGTCGACCGCCGCCCTGAGGGTGGGGACTCCGAGCGCGCAGCCGAGCCCGACGAGGGCGACCGCCGCCGTGGCCAGGAAGCCGAGCGTGAACGCACCCTCGGCCGGCTCGCCGCCCCGCAGCGAGATCGCCGCCAGCAGGGCGGCCGCCACCTGCCCGCCGACGGCGCCTCCGATCCGCCGGGTGACGCTGTTCAGCGCGGTCGCCACGCCGGTCTGGGCGCGGCGCACCCCCGCGGCGACCAGGGTCGCGGCGGGCCCGATCGCGAGCCCGAGCCCGATGCCCACCCCGAGCGTCCCCGCCGCGACCTGCCATGCCTCATCGTGGGCGAGCGCCAGCGCCAAGGCGCTCGCGGCGAGGACGGCGAGGCCAGCGGCCATGGCCGCCCGCAGCGAGAAGCGCCGCGCGAGCGTTCCCGACAGCGGTCCGGCCACGAGCTGCCCCAGCGCGCTCGGTAGCAGGAAGAGGCCCGTCTCCACGGCGTTCGCATCGAAGCCGTAACCCACCGAGCCACCGTCGGCCTCGACGAGGTGCGGGACCAGGAACAGGACGCCGAACAGGACGTAGCCGAGCAGGAGCGTCGTCAGGTTGGCGTACAGGACGGGGCGCGCCGCGAGCGCCCGCACGTCGACGAGCGGCTCGTCGGCGCGCAGCTCGCGCCGGCTCCACCCCCCGAGGGCGGCGAGCCCGAGCCCGGCCAGCACGAGGGTCGGAAGCGAAAGCCAACCCCAGCGCGCGCCCTCGGTGATCGGGATGAGGACGAGCGCGAGCCCGGCCCCCAGGAGGGCGGCGCCGGGGAGGTCGAGACGGGCCTCCCCGTGACGCGGCGAGGGCGGGACGAGGCTCCGGACGAGCGCCATGGCGAGCACGACCACGACCGCCCCCGCGACGAACACCCAGTGCCACGAGAGCGCCTCGACTATCACGCCGGTGAGCCCGAGGCCGAGCGCGCCGCCGAGCCCGAACGCCCCGGTGAGCCATCCCATTCCGGTGCCCATCGTGCCCTCGGGCGCCTCGTCGCGGATCACCGACTGGGCGAGCGGGAAGACCGCCCCGCCGAGTCCCTGGAGCGACCGAAAGGCGATCAGCCAGCCGATGCTCGGGGCGAGCGCCGCGCCGACCGACCCGAGCAGGAAGCACGCGAGCGCGGCGAGGATGAGCCGGCGCTTGCCGTAGCGATCGCCGAGCTTCCCGAGCAGCGGGGCGGAGACCGCGGCGACGAGCAGGTAGCCGGCAAGGAGCCAGGTCGAGAGGCGTGGCGGCGCGGCCAGATCGTCCTCGATGGTCGGCAGGGCGGGGACGACGGCGGTCTGCTGGAAGGCGAACGCCGTGGTGCCGAGGACGAGCGCGGCGAGCGTGCCCCGGTAGGGACGACGTCCGGCCGGGGGGTCGGCAGATGGCCGCGGGGGGCGCGGACGGGCGGGCTCGGGGGTCACCCGGCGAGGGTACAGTCGGCCCATGGCCACGCTGGCGCAGGCGTCGCTGAGCGAACGGAACGCAGGGCGCTCGAGCGCTTCGCCCGCGCGCTCGAGCACGAGCTTGGCAGCGAGCTGGCCGGAGTGGTCAGCTAGACGCCGCCGGGCCTGATGTCGACCACGTCGGCGAGCGAACGCAGGTCCTCGTCAAGCGAGATCAGCGGGAGATCGGCGACCTGGGCGGTCGCCGCGATGAGGAGGTCCATGGCGCGGCGCCGCCGTTTGAGGCCCCGCTCCGCGCTGAGAGCGGCAAGGCCACCCCAAGCGCGGGCGACTGCCACGTCGACCGGAATGGGGTCGAACTCGGCCTCCACCATGCCGAGCCGCGTCAGGCGCCTCGAGCGCTCGTTCGATCCGCGAGCAATCTGGACGCCGAAGTGCAGCTCGGCGAGGGAGGCGACGCTGATCGCGGCTTCGTCGGGGAGAAGGCTCGGATCGCAGGCGATGAGGACCGAGGTATCGAGAAGAGCCCTCAACGGTCGAACGGATCGGCAAGAGCTCCACCCGTCTTGCGCAGGTCGTCGAGCAACTCGGTGGGTGCGGGCGAATTCATCAGCTCGCGTAGGCGTTCCCGTCCGACCCAACGGCGGCGCTCATGCGGGCCAAGCTCGGCTACCGGACGCCCGCCAACCGTGACGACAAACCTCTCACCAGCTTCTGCCCGACGAAGAACGTCCGAGATGCCGTTGCGGAGATCACGCTGCGCTATCTCTCGCATGCTACGAGCGTAGCAGCGTTGCTACGACAGTTGTCGCGTAAGGCTACTCCGCGTACAGCGCCTCGATCTCCTCGCGAAACTTCTCCTCGATCGGCTTGCGCTTGAGCTTCATCGTCGGGGTCAGCTCGTCGCCGCCGGGCTCCCACTCCTCCTCGAGGATCGTGAACTTCTTGATCTCCTCGACGCGGGCGAGGTCCTCGTTCGCCGTGTCGATCTCGCGCTGGATCTGCGCGTGGACGGTCTCCTCGTGCGCCAGGCGCACGGGGTCGTCGGTGTCGATCCCGTGCTCGCGCGCGAAGCCGGGCGCGATGTCGGGGTCGAGGGTGATGAGCGCGACGTTGTACGGGCGGCGGTCGCCGATGCACACCGCCTGCCCGATCAGCGGTCCGGCGGCCTTGAGCTTGGCCTCGATGTTCGCCGGCGACATGTTCTTGCCGGCCGCGCTGATGATCAGCTCCTTCTTGCGGTCGACGATGCGGACGAAGCCCTCGTCGTCGATCTCGGCGACGTCGCCGGTGTGGAGC
>DATHAN010000331.1:0-2426 GCA_035296645.1 Thermoleophilaceae bacterium | reverse complement strand
AGGGCGAGGAAGTGCACCTGGAACAGGACGTCGCCGAGCTCGTCGAGCAGCTTGGCGTCGTCGCCCGACTCGACCGCGTCGGCGAGCTCGTACGCCTCCTCGACGGTGTGGGGGACGATCGAGCGCTCATCCTGCTCGCGGTCCCACGGGCACTCGCGCCGCAGCCGGCGCGTGACCTCGTCGAGCTCCCGGAGCGCCTCGCCGGCGCGCGCGGCTTCGCTCACCCTCCGGGGGGCGAGCCGTCTCCGGAGGGCGGCGCTCCGCCCTGCGGTGGGGCGCCGCCCTGCGGCGGCGCGCCGCTCCCCGCGCCCGGAGGAGCGCCTTCACCGCCGGCGCCCGGCATGCCCGGCTGCTGTGGCGGGCGCTTCGGCCCGTTCTTGCACTGATAGATCGTGAAGCCCTTGGCGCATGTCGTCTTGTCGCGGTACTCCTTCTGGAACTCCCTGACGAACCGCTCGAGGGCCTTCTGCTCCTTCTCGGAGCGCAGCTGCGCCTTGATCCTCTCGCGCGCCTGCTCGAAGCTCTGCTGGCTGCCGGGGATCGCCTTGTCGACGCGGAAGACGTAGTAGCCGAACTGGGTCTTGACCGGCCCGACGAGCTGGCCCTGGCGGGCCTTGAACACCGCGTCCTCGAGCGGCTTCTCCTGCTGGCCCTTGGTCACCGTGAGCTTGCCGCCCCGGTCCTTGGAGGCATCGTCGATCGAGTAGCGCCTCGCGACCTCCCGGAAGCTCTGGCCGTCCTCGAGCGCCCGCCGCGCCCTCCTCGCGTCGCCCTCATTCTCGGTCACGACGACGCTCAGCTCGCGGCGCTCGGGTTGGCCGAACTGCGAGCGGTTCTTGTTGTAGAACTCGCGCGCCTCCGCGTCGCTCACGCTCGAGTTCTCGCCGCCGACGATCTTCTTGCGGACCTCGTTCGAGAGCACGTCGAGCTTCACGCGGTACTTGAGGTCCTCCTCGGTCTGGCCGGAGGCCCGGAGGAAGGCCTGGTACTCGCGGTCGCTCGGGAACGACTGCCGCTTCTGCTCCTCGAAGGTCCGGTTGACCTCCGCGGGAGTCGCCTCGACGCCCTGCTCCTCGGCCTCCTTCTCGACCCAGCGCGAGGAGATCAGGAACTGCATCACCTGCTCCTTGAGGAGGTCGAACTCCTGCTGGCAGAACTGACGCGCCTGCTCGGCGTTGAGCCGGGGCGCGTTGCGCCCGCGCGGCCTGGTGCGCGCGGCGATGCACTTCTCGAAGCGCGGCGGATCGGGGACGACGACCTGCGTGGGCGGGGCGCCCGGCTGGGCCGCCTGACTGCGCGCGGCGGCGCCGAGCCAGTGGTCGAACTCGCTCCTCTTGACGATGTCGCCGTCGACGTTCGCCACGGCGTCCTCGGGCACGCCCTCGCCACACCCGGCGGCGAGGAGGGCGGCGAGCACCGCGATCGGGGCGAGCAGGCAGAGGGGTGAGCGGCAGCGCGAGGCGAGCCGCGGGCGGAGTGCGCTGAGCATGGCCGGGGGTTCTAGGTGGATGCCGTAAAGCGGCGGTAAAGCCCGAGGTTAAGCGTTTGTTGGTTGGGCGGAGGGCTCGGTCGCCGCCCTGAGGATCGCCTCGGCGGCCGCCACGACTCGCGAGAAGCGGGCGGCCGCGTCGTCGGGCACGCGAACCGAGACCGTCGAGCGGCCGGACTCGTAGACCGCCTCGGGCAGCTCCTCGCGCAGCGCCCGCGCCCCGACCGAGTCGAGCTCGATCGGCGAGACGGCCAGGCGGCCGGAGCGGAAGGTCACGGCGCGGGCACCCGCGCGGCCGAGCTTGATGCGCGCGTCCTGGAGCTTGATCAGGTTGTCGAGCGGCTCGGGGACGGGGCCGAAGCGGTCCTCGAGCTCCTCGCGCAGGAGGATCAGGTCGGCGATCTCGCGTGCCCCGGCGACGCGGCGGTGGACGTCGATCTTGGCCGCCTCGTAGGGGACGTAGGCGCCGGGGACGTACGCGTCGACGCCCACGTCGAGGCGGACGGGCTCGGGAGCCTCGTCGGCCGCGCTGCCCGCGAGGCCGGCGACCGCCTCGTCGAGCATCGACATGTAGAGCTCGAACCCCACGGCGGCCACGTGGCCCGACTGCTCCTCGCCGAGGAGGTTCCCTGCGCCGCGGATCTCGAGGTCGCGCATGGCGATCTTGAAGCCCGAGCCGAGCTCGGTGTAGTCGGACAACGTCGAGAGGCGCGCGCTCGCCTCGCCGGTGACCGCGGCCGCGCTCGGAAAGAGCAGATAGGCGTAGGCGCGCTCCCGCGCGCGCCCGACGCGGCCCCGGATCTGGTAGAGCTGGGCGAGCCCCATGTGGTCGGCGCGCTCGACGATCAGCGTGTTGGCCTGCGCGATGTCGAGCCCGGACTCGACGATCGTCGTGCACACGAGCACGTCGGCGCCGCCGCGCAGGAAGTCGAGCATG
>DATHAN010000330.1:0-3904 GCA_035296645.1 Thermoleophilaceae bacterium | reverse complement strand
CGAGCGGCTCGAGGTCGCCGAGAACATCGGCTGCGTGCCGATCGACTTCTCGAAGGGCGACCCGGTCGAGCAGATCCTCGAGATGCGCGGCGGTGACGGCGTGATGAGGTCGATCGACGCGGTCGGCTACCAGGCGATCGGTTCGGAGGGCGACGAGGAGCAGCCGAGCGCGGTGCTCGAGGGCTGCATCGGCGTGACCAACCCGACCGGCAAGATTGGCGTGGCGGGCCTGTACGTCCCCTCCGACCCCGGTGCCAAGGACCCGCACGCGAGCCAGGGCATGCTCCCGATCTCGTTCGGCAAGCTGTTCGAGAAGGGCCTCGCGCTCGGAACGGGGCAGTGCAACGTCAAGCGCTACAACCGCTTCCTGCGTGACCTGATCGTCGCCGGGCGCGTCGAGCCGAGCCTGATCGTCTCGAACGAGGTCCCGCTCGACGAGGCGCCGGACGCCTACGAGAAGTTCGACCAGCGCGTCGAGGGCTACACGAAGGTCGTGCTCAAGCCCGGCGCCTGACGACCCGGGGCGGCCGCGCCGCCGACGGCGGGCGCACCGCCCTAAACTCGAAGAGGGAGGAGCACCGATGGTCAACCTCGCCAAGGCCCGCTCGATCACCGAGGCCGCCGAGCGCAAGGCCGGGGAGATCGGTCAGCCCATGAACATCGCGGTGGTCGACGCCGGCGGGAACCTCGTCTCGCACGTTCGCATGGACGGGGCGTGGCTCGGGTCGATCGAAATTTCGATCAACAAGGCCTACACCGCGCGCGCGTTCGACATGCCGACGCAGGACCTCGGCGCCGAGTCGCAGAGCGGCGGCTCGCTGTTCGGCATCAACACCACGAACGACGGGCGGATCGTCATCTTCGCCGGCGGGGTCCCCTTGCGCGAGGGCGACGAGGTCGTGGGCGCGGTCGGGGTGAGCGGCGGCACGGTCGAGCAGGATCAGGAGGTGGCCGAGGCCGGCGTGGCCGCGCTCTGACCGGGGTGGGCGAGCCGGTGGCCGAGCTCCCACCGCTCGACGCGGTGCTCCTCGACCTCGACGGCGTGCTCTATGTCGAGGACGAGGTGCTTCCGGGCGCGCGCGAGGCGGTCGAGCGCCTGCGCTCGGCGGGGGTCGGGATGCGCTTCGTGACCAACACGACGGCTCACTCACGCACGGCGACGCTCGACAAGCTGCTGAGGCTCGGCTTCGACCTCGAGGACGAGGAGCTCGTCACGCCCGCCGCGCTCGCCGAGCGCCTGTGCCTCGAGCGCGGCCACGAGCGCGCGTCGCTGCTCATGAGCGAGGAGGTGATGGAGGACCTCCCCGCGCTCGAGCGTGACGACGAGCAGCCGCAGGCAGTGATCGTCGGCGACCTGGGCGAGCGCTTCGGCTACGAGGTGCTCAATCGCGCCTTTCGCCACGTGATGGCGGGGGCCGCGCTCGTCGCGTTGCAGAAGAACCGCTACTGGCGGCGCGCGGACGGGATGTCGCTCGACGTCGGACCGTTCGTCGCGGCGCTCGAGTACGCGACGGGGCGAGAGGCCGACGTGGTCGGCAAGCCCGCGCGCCGGTTCTTCGAGGGAGTGCTGGGCGGGCTCGGATCCGGGCCCGGCGACGCCGTGATGGTCGGCGACGACGTGGAGAGCGACGTGGGCGGCGCGCTCGCCGCCGGCCTCAGCGGCGTGCTCGTGCGCACCGGCAAGTTCCGCGAGGACGCGGTGCGCCGCTCGGGCGTCCGCCCGACGGCGGTCGTCGACTCGATCGCCGATGTGCCGGAGTTGCTCGGGGCGTGAGCGGGCACCTTCGGGCTGGCGCCGTTCGACGGACACATCGCGTCGCCGCGCGGGTGGAATCGTGTCCACGCATCGCCTCCGTTAGCCTCCCCTCGCCGACGAGAACCCCGAGCGGCGAGGAGAGCGTCATGAGCGTCGTCCACACCGAGGACCGCGGGCCGGTCCGCCACGTCGTCCTCGCGCGCCCGGAGAAGCGCAACGCGATGAACGAGGAGCTCGTGCGCGGGCTCGGCGAGGCGTTCGAGGCGGCGGCCGCCGATGACGCGGTCCGCGTCGTCGTGCTGCGCGGCGAGGGGCCGATGTTCTCGTCGGGGATGGACCTGGCCGCGCTGCACGGACTTGCCGAGGAGCCCCACATGCTGCGTCCGTTCCGCGGCGGGATCCTGCGCGCCTGGAACCTGGTCGAGGAGATGCCGAAGGCGACGATCTGCCAGATCCACGGGGCGTGCATCGGCGGGGCGCTCGAGCTCGCGCTCGCCTGCGACATGCGCGTGATGGCGGAGGACGCGGTCACCGGCCTGCTCGAGGCGCGCATCGGGCTCCTGCCCGACGTCGGCGGCTGCTCGCGCCTCCCTGCGGTCGTCGGGCTCGGGATCGCCAAGGAGCTCGTGATGACCGGGCGGGTCGTCGACGGACGCGAGGCGCACCGGATCGGCCTCGCGAATCGCGTCGCGCCGCCGGCGGAGCTCGACGAAGCGACCGAGGCGCTGTGCAACGAGCTGCTCGCGTGCGCGCCTCTCGCCGTGGGACTGTCCAAGCGGGTCCTCGACGCCGCCGCCAAGCCGGCGCTCGCGACGACCCTCGAGCACGAGGTGACAGCCCAGCAGGTGCTCGCCGGGTCGGAGGACTTCGCCGGGGGCGCGCGGGCGTTCGTCGACAAGCGGACGCCCGAGTTCGCGGGCCGATGAGCGCGGCGGGCGACACGGGCGCGGGCGCGACGGGACCCGGCGACCCGCCGGACCGGGGCGACTCCGGCGGCGAGCGGCCGCTCGACGTCGTCGTCTTCGGCGCCACCGGCTTCGTCGGCCGGCTGACCGCCGAGTATCTGGCCGAGCACGCCCCCTCGGAGGTGCGCGTCGGGCTCGCCGGGCGCTCACACGACCGGCTCGCGCGGGTCCGCGACTCGCTCGGGTCGGCGGCCGCCGGCTGGGAGCTCCTCACCGCCGACTCGAGCGACCGGGCGTCGCTCGCCGTGCTCGCCGAGCGCACGCGCGCGGTGGCCACCACCGTCGGGCCGTACCGGCGTCACGGCCTCCCGCTCGTCGAGGCATGCGCCGCCGCGGGCACGCACTACGCCGACCTCTCTGGCGAGGTTCTCTTCATGCGCGACGCCGCCGAGCGCTTTCACGTACGGGGGGAGCGCAACGGCGCACGCATCGTCCACGCGTGCGGCTTCGACTCGATCCCCTCCGACCTCGGGGTCCTCCTGCTCCACGAGGCGGCCGAGGCGGGTGGCGACGGCCGGCTCGAGGACACGACGCTCGTCGTGCGGGCGGTCAAGGGGCGTTTCAGCGGCGGGACGGTCGCCTCGCTCAAGGGCCAGATCGACGAGCTGAAGTCGAGCTCCGAGCTGCGAGGCACCGTCCTCGACCCGTACTCGCTCAGCCCCGACCGCTCGGCGGAGCCCGACCTCGGGCGCGAGCTCGACCTCGTGCCCGTGCAGCGCGACGAGGAGCTCGGCGGCTGGATCGGGCCGTTCATCATGGCGGCGTCGAACACGCGCATCGTTCGCCGCAGCAACTCGCTCCAGGCGTGGGCGTACGGGCGGCGCTTCCGCTACCGAGAGGTCACCGCGTTCGGCTCGGGCGCGACCGCGCCGCTCAAGGCGGGGGCGATGACCGCCGGCCTCGGGGCCCTGGCGGGCGGGCTCGCGCTGCCGCCGACGCGCGCGCTGCTCGACCGGGTGCTGCCCGACCCCGGCGAAGGCCCGAGCGAGGAGCAGCGCCGCAAGGGCTTCTTCCGGATCGACGTCCACACCCGCACCGAGAGCGGCCGGCGCTACCGGTGCCGCGTCGCGGCGCAGGGCGATCCGGGCTACGCGGCAACCGCGGTGATGCTCGGCGAGACCGCGCTGTGCCTCGCTCTCGACGGCGACCGCCTGCCCGACCGCGCCGGGGTCCTTACACCCGC
>DATHAN010000329.1:0-3461 GCA_035296645.1 Thermoleophilaceae bacterium | reverse complement strand
GCGATGCGCCGCACCTACGACCGCGGCCGCTACCTCGACCGCGTGGCGCTGATCCGCGAGCACGTCCCGGACGTCGCCCTCACCACCGACATCATCGTCGGCTTCCCCGGGGAGACCGACGACGACTTCGAGCAGACGCTGGACGTGGTCGAGGAGGTCGGCTACGACTCGGCGTTCACGTTCATCTTCTCGCCGCGGCGGGGGACCGAGGCCGCCGACCTGGACGGCCGGCTTCCCCACCCGGTCAAGCGCGAGCGCATGGAGCGCCTTGTCGAGGCGGTGCAGCGGCGGGCGACCGAGCGCGCCCGGCGCTTCGTCGGCCGCACGACGGAGGTGCTCGTCGAGGGAACGTCGCGCACGGATGAGACCCGGTGGCGCGGCCGCACGCGCCACAACAAGACGGTCAACTTCGTCGCCGACCCGGCCGCCGCGCCCGCGCCGGGGGAGCTCGTCGACGTCGAGATCACGAGCGCCACGAGCACGACGCTCGCCGGCGAGGCACGGGCGCTGTCCGCGGTTCGCTGAGCGCGCGCCCCGAGGTCGTCGCCCTGTTCGGGCCGACCGGAGTCGGCAAGACCGCGGTCACGCTCGCGCTCGCCGACCTGCTGCGCGCCCGCGGCGAGGACCCGATCGCCATCTCGGCCGACGCGCTCCAGGTGTACGCCGGCCTCGAGACGCTGACCGCCGCCCCGACGGCGGCCGAGCGCGTCCGCCTCGAGCATCGCCTCGTCGGCGTCGTGCCCGTGACGGGGACGTTCTCCGTCGGCGAGTTCATGCCGCTCGCGCACCGAAAGATCGACGCCGCGCTCGCGGCCGGGCGGCGCCCGATCGTGGTCGGCGGGACGGGGCTCTACCTGCGGGCCGCGCTCACCGAGCTCCACCTGCGGCCTCCGCCCGCGCCGGGCGTGCGCGAGCGCGTCGCGCGCGAGCTCGCCGCACGCGGTCCGCGGGCGCTGCACGCCGAGCTCGCCGAGCGCGCCCCGTCCGCCGCCGCCCGCATCGCGGCGACCGACCGCACCCGCATCGGGCGCGCCCACGAGCTGCTCGCCGCCGGCGAGGACCCGCTCGCGGCCGACGCGCTCGGCGAGGAGTCGCAGCTTTGGTCCGAGGACATGCGGCGCCCGACGCTGCTCGTCGGGCTCGTCGCCAAGCGCGCGGAGCTCTACCGGCGGATCGAGGGCCGCGTCGACGCGATGGTCGCGGACGGCGCCGCCGAGGAGGTTCGCCGCGCGGTGGCCGCCAGCGCGTCGCCCACCGCGCGCAAGGCGCTTGGCTTCGAGGAGCTGCTCGCCGGCGATGTCGAGGCCCTCAAGCGACGTACGCGCAACCTGGCCAAGCGCCAGCTCACGTGGATGCGGAGGCTCGCCCGCGTGCGGACGATCGACGTCACCCGCCGCGAACCCACCGAGGTGGCGGAGGAGGTGGCCGCGCGTCTATAGTGCCGCGCGCCGTACTCAGCCCGCGCCCGGTCCGGCCGCGAGCCGCGGGCGCCGGCTGTCGGTCGTCGCACCGCGCGCCGGCGCGGACCGGACTCACCGTGCCCTCTGCCCTTCGCACCTGCACCGCATCCCCGCCCGCGCGATGACCTTCGAGAAGTGGCAGGCCCTCGGCAACGACTACGTGATCGTGGAGGAGCGGGCGGTCCCGTTCGAGCTCACGCCGGAAAGGGTCAGGCGCCTGTGCGCCGCGCACACGGGGATCGGCTCAGACGGCGTCCTGCTCCTCTCAGAGCCGGCGGAGCGCGACTACGTAGCGCGCCTGCGGATCTTCAACCCCGACGGGTCGGAGGCCGAGCTGTCGGGCAACGGCGCCCGCGAGGCGGTCCTGTACCTGCGCCGCGCGGGGTGGATCGACCACGACGCGTTCGCGATCGAGACGGCCGCGGGCGAGATCCGGCCGCAGATCACCGGGCCGACTACGTGCACGCTCGACATGGGCCGCGCGCGGCTGCGTTCGCCCGACTATCCCTCCGGCGGCGACGACGGCACGGGCGCGCTCACCGCCGCCGGCCGCGAGCTCGCCTTCCAGCACGTCTCGGTTGGCAACCCGCAGTGCGCGATCGAGGTCGGGGACGGCCGGCCGCCGCTCGGGGAGCTCGACCTCTCGGAGCTCGGCCCGCAGATCGAGGGCAACACCGAGACCTTCCCCAACCGGACGAACGTGTCGTTCTGGCGGCGCGACGGCGAGGGCGAGATCACCGCGCGCATCTTCGAGCGGGGGGTGGGGGAGACGATGGCCTCGGGCACGGGCGCGTGCGGCGCGGCCGTGGCCGCGGTGCTCCGCGGCGCCCGGAGCCCGGTGACCGTGCACCTCGACGGCGGCGACCTCGAGGTCGAGGTGGGAGAGGATCTCGGGGTGCGGCTGACCGGGTGGGCCGTGCCGGTCTACCGCGGCACGGTGAGCGACGAGCTGATGGAGGAGCTGCATGCGAACGAGTGAGCGGCTGAGTCGCATCCCGCCGTATCTGTTCGCCGAGCTCGAGCGCAAGATCGCCGACAAGCGTGCGCAGGGCATCGACGTGATCAGCCTGGGGATCGGCGACCCCGACACGCCGACGCCGCAGCTCGTGATCGAGGAGCTGGCGCGCGCGGCCGCCGACCCGGGCACGCACCGGTATCCGTCGAACCGGGGGCGACCGGAGCTGCGCGAGGCGGTCGCCGCGTTCTACGCGCGTCGCTTCGGAGTAGCGCTCGACCCGGAGACCGAGGTCGTGCCCGCGCTCGGCGCGAAGGAGTGCATCTTCAACCTCAACCTCGCCTTCCTCGACCTGGGCGACGTCGCGCTCGCCGCGGACCCCGGTTACCCCGTGTACACGGCCGGACCGCTGCTCGCGGGCGCCGAGCCGGCGCTCATGCCGCTCGTTCCCGAGCGCGGCTTCGGGCCCGACCTCGAGGCGATTCCGCCCGAGGATCGCGAGCGCGCGCGCCTCCTCTACCTCAACTACCCGAACAACCCGACCGGCGCGGTCGTCCCCGACGGGCTGTTCGAGGAGGTCGTCGCCTTCGCGCGCGCGAACGACGTGCTCGTCGTCCACGACGCCTCGTACACGGAGACCACGTTCGACGGCTATGTCGCCCCGAGCTTCCTCGCGACGCCGGGGGCCAAGGAGGTCGGCATCGAGGTCTTCTCGCTTTCGAAGGGCTACAACATGACCGGTTGGCGCGCGGGCGCGGTCGTCGGGAACGCCGAAGCGCTCGAGGCGTACTGGCGCCTCAAGACCAACATCGACTCGGGGATGTTCGAGGCGGTGCAGCTGGCCGCCGCCGCGGCGCTGTCGCCCGCCGGCGACGAGACCGCGCGCGAGATGAGCGCGCTGTACGCGCGCCGGCGCGACCTGGTGGTCGACGGGCTGACGGAGATCGGCGTCGACGTGACGCCGCCGCGTGGGACGATCTACGTCTGGGCCCCCGTGCCCGAGGGGCACACCTCGGCCTCGTACTGTGAGCTGGTGCTCGAGGAGT
>DATHAN010000328.1:0-4262 GCA_035296645.1 Thermoleophilaceae bacterium | reverse complement strand
CGACGACGGCGGCCCGGTCGGCTCGGCGCTCGAGGAGCGCTCGCTGCCCTTCCGCCTCCTCGGCGGCAGTGCGCTCTTCGACCGCGCCGAGGTGCGCGACGTGCTCGCCTGGCTGCGGCTGCTCGCCGACCCCGCCGACTCGAGCGCGGTCGTGCGCGCGCTCACCCGGCCGCCGATCGAGCTGCGCTCGGTCGACGTGGCGCGGCTCACCCAGCTCGCGCGCCGGCGCAAGCTCGACATGGTCGCCGCCGCGCGCGCCGCGTGCGATGGGCCCCAGCTCTCGCCCGAGGGCCGCGACCGCGTGGTCGCCTTCCTGCGCCTCGAGCGGGCGGCGGCGATGGCGTTCGAGTCGATGCGCCCCGACGCGTTCGTCCACCGGCTCGTCGAGCGCATCGGCCTGCGTCGCCAGCAGCTCTACGCCACGCAGGCCGACACCGCCGAGCGGCTCGTGAGCATCGCGCGCCTGAGCGAGCTGGCGATCGGGTTCATGCGCCGCGAGCCCGAGGCAAGCGTGCGCGACTTCGTGCGCTACCTGGCCGCCGTGGCGGAGGCGGGGATGCAGGACGAGCCGGGCGGAGCGCCGATCGCACCGGGCGCGGTGCGCGTGATGAGCCTGCGCGGCGCGGCGGAGCACGAGGCGGCCCACGTCTTCGTGCTCGGCCTCGACGCGGCCCGCGTGCCGGGGCGTGCACGGGCGGCCGACCTCGACACCGTGGAGTACGCGGGACCCGCGGGTGCCCGCTCGCACGAGCACGCGATGCGCCGGCTGCTGTACGTCGCCATGACCCGCGCGCGCCGCGGGCTCGTGCTCTCATGGGCACGTCCGCTCGGCGAGCCCGAGGCCGGTGCGACGCGGCCGTCGCCGTTCCTCGAGGAGGCTCGGGCCGCGGTCGGCGCCGACTGGGAGCCGGTCGAGGACGAGCTTTTCGGTCCGGCCGAGGGGCTCCACTCGACCTTCCGGATCATGCGCGACGAGCTGCTCGACCAGGTCGCGCGCGTCGGTGGGCGACTCGCCGAGATGCGCCTCGACACCTACCTTGACGTGGCGCAGGCCGGCGCGCGCTACCTCGAGCTGCTCAAGGTCGCGGCGCTGATCGAGCGCGAGAAGCAGGGACAGCGCATCTCCGACGCCCTCCCCGAGGTGAACGAGGTCCTGCTCCAGGGGGCGACGCGCGAGCAGCGCGACCTGTTCGAGACCTCCTCGCTGGACGACTACCTGCGCGAGGGCGAGCGCGACGAGCGCCGGCGCGCGGAGGCGCTCGGGCGCAGCTCGGAGCCCTCGCTCGAGAGCTTCCTGCCGCGCCGGGGCAACGGCCTCATGCTGTCGGCGTCCGACATCGAGACCTACCGGCTGTGCCCGCTCAAGTACAAGTTCGCGCGCGTCTTCCGGGTGCCCCAGGAGCCGACGATCAACCAGCGCTTCGGGATCGTCGTGCACCAGGTCCTCGAGCGCTATCACGCCCAGGGCGGCGGGTCGCGCGACGAGCTCATGCGGCTGTTCGAGGCAGCGTGGCGGCGCGCCGGCTTCGGCGACCGCAGCGACGACCGCCAGTTCCGCGCCCGCGCGGTGGCCGCGCTCGAGCGCTACTGGGAGACCGAGCGCGAGCAGCCCGGCGAGCCCGTGTGGTTCGAGCGCTCGTTCGCCTTCCGCCTCGGTGCCCACCTCGTGCGCGGACGCGTCGACCGCGTCGACCGCCTGCCGGATGGGAGCTACGAGCTGATCGACTACAAGACCGGCAAGCCGAAGACCGCCGAGGAGCTGCGCGAGGACGTCCAGCTCTCGCTCTACCAGATGGGGGCGCGCGAGTCGTGGCGCCTCCCGACGGCCTCCCAGAGCTACGTGTACGTGCTCGAGGGCGAGAAGGTCCCGGTCTCGCACTCCGAGGAGGAGCTCGAGCGGGTCCGCGGCACCGTCGCCGAGGTTGCGGAGGGGATCCTCGACCAGCGCTTCGAGCCGAAGCCCTCGTACGAGCTGTGCTCCTTCTGCGACTACCGGATCGCGTGCCCGGCGGCGGAGCGCTGAGCCCGGCAGGGTCGCGTTCGCTCCCGCGCGGGCGCGGGTAGAGGGCTGCCGTGCCCGCCGCCATCGTCACCGCCTCCGACTCCGGCATCGGCAGGGCGAGCGGCGTCGCGCTCGCCGAGGCCGGGTTCGACGTCGGGGTGACCTGGCACACCGACGAGGAGGGCGCGCGGGGCACGGCATCCGAGGTCGAGGGTCACGGGCGCCGCGCGGAGGTGCGGCAGCTCGACCTCAACCACCTCCCCGAGGCCGGCGACGTGATCGACGACCTCGCGGACGCGCTGGGCGGGATCGACGTGCTCGTGAACAACGCGGGCCGCGGGTCCTCGACGCCGATGGTCGAGATGGGGTTCGACGAGTGGCGCGACGTGCTGGCCGTCAACCTCGACGGCGCGTTCGTGTGCGCGCAGCGCGCGGCTCGCCGGATGAGCGACCAGGGCCGCGGCGGCCGGATCGTCAACATCACCTCGGTACACGAGTTCATCCCGCTGCCGGGCGGCGCGAACTACTGCGCCTCGAAGGGCGGGCTCGGGATGCTCACCAAGGTGATGGCGCTCGAGCTCGCCGAGCACGGCATCCGGGTGAACGCAGTCGCCCCCGGCGAGATCGCCACGCCGATGACCGGTCAGCACGACGTGGACCCCACGCAGGGGCGGGACAAGCCGTACGTTCCGCTCGAGCGGGCCGGCGAGGCGCGCGAGATCGCCTCGCTCGTCGTCTGGCTCGCCTCCCCGGGGGCGAGCTACGCCAACGGATCGTCGTTCGTGGTCGACGGCGGGCTGATGCTCAAGGCCGCGGCGCAGAGCTCCTGAGGAGCGGCCCGCCAGGACCTCCCCACCCGCCCGGCCAGAGGTCACTCGCTCGGTCGACGTCCTACCCGGCGCCCTCGCCCGGCCCGCGCTGGCGCAGGAAGCGCTGGAAGTCGCGGGCGATTGCGTCGGCGGACGGTATCTCCTGGTGCGGCGAGAGCTCGTCCGACTCGTCGACCGACTGCTCGAGCTTCTCGACGAAGGCCTTGACGTCGGGGTCGCTCGCCACCGCGGCGCTCACCTGCCGCTCGTAGTCCTCCGCCGCCTCCTCGAGCGAGCTCGCGTCGACCACCATCCGCGCCAGCCCCTCGAACTTGCGGACGAGCGCGAGCGCCGCCTTGGGGTTGGGCGCCGCGGCGACGTAGTGGGGAACGGCGGCCCACAGGCTCGACGACGGCAGCCCGGCTTTGGCGCACCCCTCGTGGAGGACGCCGACGATGCCCGTCGGGCCCTCGTACGTCGAGCGCTCGAACCCGAGTCGCTCGATCAGCCCCTCCTCGGAGGCGAGGCCGGTGATGTGGGTGGGGCGGGTGTGGGGCACGTCGGCCAGCAGCGCACCGAGCGTCACCATCTCGCGCGCCCCAAGCTCGCGCATCGCCTCGAGCACGGTGCGCGTGAACGCGCGCCAGCGCAGCGCGGGCTCGGGCCCCTCGAGCAGGACGAGGTCACGCTCGGCCCCGCTCACGGGCGCCGCGTGGAAGACGAGCTCCGGCCACTCGATGACGCGCACCGTGCCGCCCTCGAGGTGGACGGTCGGCCGCGTGGCCGAGAAGTCGAAGTACTCCTCGGGATCGATCTTCGCCACGACCTCCCCGTCGAAGGTCTCGATCAGGAAGCTCAGCGCGGACGAGGCGGCCTCGCCGGCGTCGTTCCAGCCCTTGAACGCGCACACGAGGAGCGGGTCCTGCAGGCGCGGACGATCGCTCCAGATTAGGTCGTCCATGGCGTCACCGCGACGCCCGGGCCGCTCAGGCCTTCCCTTCGACCTGGTACTCGCGGAGGAAGCCCTCGAACAGGCGGCGGTGACCCTCCTCGTCGCGCTGGATGGCGATCACCATGTCCTGGGTCACGAGGTCGATGCCGTCGCAGAACTCGATGATCCTCGAGTAATGGTCGATCGCGCCGGTCTCGGCCGCGATCACTCCCTTGATCACGTGCACGATGTCGGTCTGCTCAGTCGGGGGCTGGAGGAACGTCTGCTCGGCCGCGAAGTCGAGCGAGCCCGGGACGACGCCGTACAGCTCCTTGATGCGCTGGGCGAACTGCTGCGCGTGCCCGAGCTCCTCCTGGACGTCCTCCTCGAGCGACTCCTTGATCTCCTGCGCGCGCACGCCGTCGGGGTTGATCGAGTTGGCGACGTAGCTCATCACCGTCTCGAGCTCCATGAAGTAGGCCTGCTGGAGCATCTCGATGATCTGCTCGCGCTCCTCGGT
>DATHAN010000327.1:0-2637 GCA_035296645.1 Thermoleophilaceae bacterium | reverse complement strand
CGAGCCGGTCGAGCGGCCGAGCGCGGCCGACCTCGGCCTGCTCGAGGACGGCGAGCTCGCCGCCGAGCTCGGCCTGACCGACGGCGAGATCGAGGGCTTCGGCCTCGGCGAGTCGGCGATCGAGAGCGGCGAGCGCTCCTTCGGCGGCGACGACGACCTCGGCGACCTGGTCCTCCCGCCCGCCGAGGAGAGCGAGGAGCGCTAGGCGGGACGGCCCCGGGCCCGGGCCCGGGCCGTCGCTCGCCGGCCGGCGTCGGTCGGGCCGCGTGCCGCGGCCGGCCGTCAACGCCGGCCGCGCTCGAAGCGGACGAGCTCCTCGCGGCCGCTTCCGCCCGAGGATTGGAGCGCGAGCACCAGCCCCACGCCGCGCGCGTAGAGCTTGTACTCGAGCACCCTCGGTTCGAGGGGGTTCGCGTCGCGGGTCATGAGCGCGCGCGTGTAGTGGCCGGCCGGGACCTCGGCCTGCTCGTCGAGGCCGACTACGCGCCCCCGGTCCTCGGCCTCGCCGGCGTGGTGCTCCTGGCGGTAGTCGAGCCCGATCCGCGGCCGCGCCGGCATGGCGATGCCCGGCTGGGCTCGGTCGACGCCCGCCTCCCACGAGCCCTTGGTCGACGGCGGCTTGCCCGGCTCGAATTCCTTCGTGGTCTCGCCCAGGTACCAGACGTTCCCCGCCCGGTCCTGCGCGTACCAGTCGAAGGTGTCCTCGACGACGCGGCCGCCCTCGGTCACGACGTCGTGCACGACCCGCGCCTCGATGCCGGTCACGCGCTTCGTCCGGTCGGTGACCGCGACATCGACGCGCTTGCGCTCGCCGTCGGCGCTCGTCTCGTTGTAGACCCAGCGGCTGCCGGGCGCCATCGGCAGGTACGGGTTGTCGATGCGCGTCGTGAAGTCCGCCGGATCGAGGTCGACCGGCTCGGCTCCCCGCGGCAGGTCACCTCCGGCCGCCGCGGGGGACGTGTCGACGCGAGAGCCGGCGCCCGGCTCCGGGCCGGAGCCCGTGTCGCTTCCGCACCCGGCGGCGCTCGCGGCGAGCAGGGCCATCGCCCCGAGCGCCGCGACCGCCCGCCGAGAGCGGTGACGATCAGTCATCGTCGGCCTCCTTCGAGACGACGCGGAAGCCGGGGTCGAGCTCCACCTCGACGAACGAGCCGTCGCGGCGCTCCACCTCGACCTCGTAGCCGCGTCCGCCCTCGTCGGCGGCCTCGATCTCGGTGACCGTGCCCGGGCCCGAGGCCGCGAGGGCCGCGGCCCGCGCTCGGTCGGCCGCCGGCCCGCTCACCGCGGTGGAGGCCTCGCCCGCGTCGTCGTCGCGCCCGCGGTCATCGTCGCGCTCGCCTCGCTCGCCTCGCTCCTCGCTGGCGGCGGGCGAGTCCCCACGCTCCCCGCCCGGGCTCTGCCCGCGCTCGGCTCCCGCAAGCGCCGCGCCTCCGAGCGCGAGCGCGGCGATCGCCGCCGCTATAACTCCTGCCGTCTTGAGCCTGTCGCTCATGGGTGTCCCTCCTTGGTTGGGTTGACCGTCGAGCGCAAGCTAGGCAGGCGTCCTGAGAGGACGCTGAGACGGAGCATGGCCGCGGGCGCGCTCGGGTCAGGCGGCGCGGCTCGGGGCCGCGGCGGCTCCCGCTTCCCCGGTCTTGGCGCTGCTCGCGGCTGGGATCCGAAGACGCACGCCGGGCCCCGTGGGCCCCACGAGCTCGGCCGAGCCCCGGTGCGCCTGGGCGATCGCGCGCACGAGCGGAAGGCCGAGGCCCGCTCCGCGCGCGGCGCGCGCCTCGTCGCCGCGGGTGAAGCGCTCGAACGCCTGGGCCGCGGTCGGCGGCGGGAAGCCGGGCCCCTCGTCGGAGACCTCGATCTCCACCGCCTCCTCTCGGGCCCGAGCTGTGAGGTGGACCGTGTCCCCGCCGTGGCGCAGTGCGTTGTCGACCAGGTTCCCGAGCGCCTGGCGCAGGCGCAGCGGGTCCGCGTCCATCGTCAGCTCCTCGCCGGCCTCGACCCGCAGGGTGCGGCCGCGCTCGGCCGCGCGATCGACGAAGCGGTCGCGAACGCCCCCGAGCAGCTGGCTGACCGATAGCTGCTCGCGCTGGACCGAGAGCTGGCCCTCGCTTCCCTGCGCTAGCACGAGCAGGTCGTCCGCGAGCTGGGTGAGGTGGTCGCATTCCTCGATCGCCGCCACGAGCGATCGCCGGATCTCCGGCGGGCAGTCGCGCGAGCGCAGCGCCGTCTCGAGCTCCGTCTTCTGGACGGCCAGCGGCGTGCGCAGCTCGTGGCTCGCCTCGGCGACGAAGCGGCGCTCGCACTCGAACGAGCGACGGAGGCGCTCGAGCATGTCGTTGAGCGTCGCTCCGAGCCGGAAGACCTCGTCGCGCGCCGCCGGCAACGGCAGCTCGTCCCCGGTGTCGGCGAGCGAGAGCCGCTCGGCGCGACGGCACATCGCCTCGACCGGCGCGAGCCCCGCGGTCGCGAGCGCGTAGCCGACGAGCGAGGCGAGCAGGACCGCGACCGCGCCGCCCGCCGCGAGCGACAGCACGAGCCCGGCGAGCGTGTCGTCGCGGTCCTCGAGCGACTGTCCGACGACCACGACGCTTCCCCCGCCGCCCGCCGCGGGACGGGCCAGGATGCGCGCGCGGCCCTCGATCC
>DATHAN010000326.1:0-3324 GCA_035296645.1 Thermoleophilaceae bacterium | reverse complement strand
TCGCGTCAGCTCCGGTGGCTCGAGGAGCGCCTCGGCCCGGGCAACTGCCGAATCGCGTTCTGGCACCGGCCTCGGTTCAGCGCCGGCGCCGTCCACGGCGACCAAGCTGACATGGAGTCCGTGTGGCGCGCGGTGCGTGGGCGACTCGCAGCGGCTCAAGCCGCGCGATGGGGTCGTGCAGCTCGTCGCGGGCGCAGGGCGTGGGCGCGCCCCGCTCTATCCGCTCAGGCCCGACCCACGGCTTGCGTTCGGGAACGCGCGCGACCTCGCGGCCGTCCGGCTGACGCTCACCCCCGGCCGGGCGCGGTTCGCGTTCATCGCCGCCGACGGTCGCCGGCTCGACGCGGCCGAGGTGCCCTGCCGGAGGTAGCGCCGCTCACGCGGGCGAGCCGGCGGCCGCGTCGGACGGCGACTCGGCGGTCGCGCTGCTCGCCGCGACCAGGATCACGAGCCGAGCCCGCTTGCGTGCCCGAACCTCGGGGCGCTCGCCCGGCTCGAGCTCGACGAGCGACGCGGGCCCGGCGAGCGCGCGCTTGCCGTCGGCGTCGAGGAGCTCGACCTCGCCGGCGACCGGCATGAGCCACACCGGCCCGTCGGCCTCCGTCGCCGGCACCGCCTCGTCCGGTTCGAGGTCGAGCGCGAGCACCCGCCCGTCGCTCGCCGACGACACGGTGGTCGCCGCGTGCGGCGGAATGGCGAGCAGCTTGAGGTCGCGGATCTTCATCTCCGAGCGGTGAGGTCGGCGTGGGCGGCGCGCAAGCTTGACACACTCACGCCGTCCCGTCCGTGCGCAGCGCCGCGCGCCTGATCTTGCCGCTCGGGGTCTTCGGAAGCTCCTCGGCGAACTCGACGATGCGCGGGTACTTGTATGGCGCGGTGCGCCGCTTGACGTGCTCCTGGAGCGCGCGCGCGAGCTCGTCGCTCGCCCGCTCGCCGGCGCGCAGGACGACCACGGCGCGGACGACCGCGCCGCGCAGGTCGTCGGGAGCCGCGACCGCGGCCGCCTCGGCCACCGCCGGATGCGAGCCGAGCGCGGCCTCGACCTCAAACGGCCCGATCCGGTAGCCGGAGGAGATGATCACGTCGTCGGTGCGCCCCTCGAACCACAGGTAGCCGTCGCCGTCCTCGCGTACGCGGTCCCCGGTCCGCCACGGGCGGTCGCGCGGTCCGTCGATGAAGAAGGTCGGGATGCTCGCCGGGTCCGCGCACAGCTCTCCATCGTCGACCCACACGCGGAAGCCGGGCAGCGGCCGGCCCATCGAGCCCGGGCGCACCGGCGGTCCGATCGGCATGCCGGTGAGCGCGCCGGTCTCGGTCTGGCCGTACCCGTCGTGTATCTCGAGGCCCGTCCCGTCGCGCCAGTCGCCGACTACGCCGGGGTCGAGGGGCTCGCCCGCGGCGACGGCATGGCGCAGCGACGGCGGCGGCCGCAGCTCCGCGCGCCTGGCGACGGCGCGGTACTCGGTCGGGGCCATGCAAAGCACGTTCACGCCCTCGCGCTCGATCGTCTCGAGGCGCCGCTCGGGCTCGAAGCGCCGATCCTCGAGCAGGGCGGCGGCCCCGCGCAGCCACGGCGCGATGAACACGTTGCGGGCCGACTTCGACCACCCGCTCGCCGCCGTGCACCACACGAGCTCGCCCGCGCGGGCGCCGAGCCAGTGCTCGGCCTGCACCTGCTGTCCGCTCAGATAGCGCTGACCGTGGCGGATCGCCTTGGGCTCGCCCGCCGTGCCCGAGGTGAAGGTGATGAGCGCGGGCTCGTCCGGCTCGAGCTCGGCTGCGGGCGCGGGCGCGGCGGCGTACAGCGACTCGTCCGGTACGCGGAGCAGCGGCCCGTCGAACCCGGCTTCGGTCACGGTGGCTACGTTGCGTTCGGCCGCCACCACCATCCGCGGCGGCACGGCGTCGATGCGCGCCCGCAGGTCGCCGGCGCGAAGCTGCTCGGTGCACGGGAGCGCCACCGCGCCGATGCGAAAGCACGCCAGCAGGGTGAGCACCCAGTCGGGCGTCGAGCCGATCACGGTCGTCACGACGTCGCCGCGCTCGACCCCGCGTTCCCTGAGCGACCCCGCGAGCCGCGCCGCCCGTGCGGCGACCTCTCCGAACGTCAGCTCGCACCTCTCGTACGAGCCGCCCACGGAGACGAGGGCACGACGGCCGGAGGACGCCGCCTCGACGACATCGCGCGCGAAGTTCATCGTGGTCGATCGTACGGTCGCGAGCCTGTATGCCCGTCGCCGTCCCGAGACCCGTACGTCAGTTCGCGAGGATCAACAGGCGATCAATGGTCCAAAGGGCGCCGGGGCTCTCTGAACTCTTATAACAGTTGAAATGGCCGGCATCCCAGTCGGAGGCGAGCGTGGCCAAAGATGTCGCCATCTCTGCCGCGCTCGGCGTCCGCGCCCCTCCACGAGGAGGGGTATCACGAGTGCGCCGCGCGCGAGCCGGGCTCGACTTCGGTGCGCGTGGAGCCCTCGGGATTCGGTGAGGCGCCGGTTCTTGCGCGCGGACTCGAGGTCAGCCAGTTAGGCTGATGAGGACGAGCCGCACTTCGCGCGATCCGACTGCTGCCCGCAAGACACCCGCCGCTCGTGCGCCGACGGCCGGTCGGAGCGGCAAGGCGCGCAGATAGACTTCTCGCGCACGCGAGACGCCGTGGGGTCCCGCCGAAGACTCGCCGCGGCCTCGAACCAAACGCGCCCCGCGAAGCAGACCCCAGGAGCCCCAATGGCCGTCGCCGCCACCCCCTACGCCGAGAAGACCGAAGAGCAGAAGGCGATCACCGAGATGGTGCACCAGTTCGTCGACGAGCAGGTGCTGCCGATCGCCGAGCACCACGATCACGAGGACTCCTTCCCGGACGAGGTCGTCGAGCAGATGAAGGAGCTCGGGCTGTTCGGGGTGACGATCCCCGAGGAGTACGGCGGCATGGGCCTCGACCTGACGACCTACGCGATGATCGTCGAGGAGCTCTCGCGCGGATGGATCTCGGTCTCGGGGATCGTCAACACCCACTTCATCGGCTCGTACCTGCTGATGAAGTTCGGCACCGAGGACCAGAAGGAGCGCTTCCTCCCTCGCATGGCGACCGGCGAGATCCGCGCCGCGTTCTCGCTGTCAGAGCCGGGGCTCGGCTCGGACGTCCAGGCGATCTCGACGCGCGCGAAGCGCGAGGACGGCGACTGGGTGATCAACGGGCAGAAGATGTGGGTCACCAACGGGCTCCTCTCCGGGCTGGTCTTCCTGCTCGCCAAGACCGATCCCGACGCGAGCCCGCCCTACAAAGGCATGACGTGCTTCATCACCGAGAAGGAGCCGGGCGCC
>DATHAN010000325.1:0-5467 GCA_035296645.1 Thermoleophilaceae bacterium | reverse complement strand
CCTCACGGACGGCCGCGGGTTCATCGCGCTGGCGATCGTGATTCTCGCCCGCTGGAACCCGTACTGGATCCTCGCCGCCTCGCTCCTGTTCGGAGTTTCGGAGGCGCTGCAGTTCCAGGCCGACCGGCTCGGCCCGCTCGGAGACGTGCCGCCAGACCTGCTGGTGATGATCCCCTATGTCGTGACAATCCTCGCGGTGGTTCTCGCGCGCGCGTCGCGGTACCCGCCGGCGGTCGGAGTGCCGTACCGGCCGAGCGCCAAGGCGACCTGAGCGGTCGGACCTAGCGCGCGGCCAGCGCGTGGAGGGCGTGCTGCTGGTCCTCCTCCCATGTGCCCGTCATGCCGGCCGCGGTCCAGGCGGGAGGCTCGCCGCCGAGCAGCTCGCGGCCGACCCGCGCCGCGGCCTCGAACGCCTCGGCGTCGATGTGGAAGGACACGAGCGAGACGATGTCGGCGAGCGACATGCCGGCGCTCGCTAGCGACTCCCCGAGCGCCTCGAAGGCCGCGCGGGCCTGCGCCTCCGGGTCGCCGCGGTGCACCACGTCACCGCCCTCGCCGGAGGGCGGAGCTCCGGTGCCGGCGGCCAGCTTCGTCTCTGAGCCCGCGTCCGCCACGGCGCGGTACTGGCCGACCATGCCGAGCCTCAGCAGGCCGGGCACGCCGACAGCGCCCCACGCGGGGCCGCCCCCGGCGCCGAAGAACTCCTGCTCGTAGACGGCCCGCACCGACGGGATCCAGCGCGGATCCTGGTGGAACGACGTGACCCCGATCACGTCGTCGAGGCCCGCGCCGGCGAGCTCGCAGATCTCCTTGACGCGGTGAGCGCGTTGCGCGCCTGGCCCGCCTGGTCGCCGGGGGTGTTGACGTTGCCGTCCGCGTCGCTTCCGTACATGCCGGCCACGAAAAGGAGGTCGCCCTTGCGGCAGCCGGCCGACGCCGGGAGGTCGTGCCACCACATGATCGTGTCGGGCACGACGCACTGCTTGGGCCCGTCGCCGAGGTGCGCCACGGCGGTGATCGACACGAGCGTCTCCGGCGCCGGCAGGGCCGTCACGGCAACCGGCGTCCAGGCCGGGAAGTCGCCGCCGAAGCGCTCCCGGCCCACCTCGAAGACCGTCTCGATGGTGCGCGCGTCCGCGTGAAGCGAGACGAGGTCGATCACGTCGCCCAGGTCGCCGCCGGCCGTCTCGAGCAGCTCGGCCAGCGCGTCGAACGCGGCGCGGGCCTGCCCCCGCACGTCCCCCGGAGGCGCGGCCGCGGCCGGCTCGGCCGACGGCCCAGAGCCGCCGACGAAGACGAGCTCGCCCACCTTCCGCGCCACGCTCGGCGGGGTCATGCGCCCTCCACGACCGCGAGCGCGTAGATCTCGTGCTGGTAGCCGGGGTTCCATAGGCCGGTCGCGCCGGCCGGGGTCCAGGCGGGCGGGCTGTCCGGGTCGAAGTACTCGCCGACCAGCCTCCATCACGATCTCCCAGTCGCGGTGGTCCTTGTGGAACGACGTGATCTCGACGACGTCGTGCATCGACCCGCCGTGCATCTCGACGACCTCGCGAATCCGGTTGAAGCAGTAGCGCGCCTGCCTGAAGGTGTCGCCCGGCGTGGTCACGTTGCCCTCGGCGTCGGAGGCGACCTCGCCCGCGATCCCGATGAGCACGCCGCCCTCCTTCCTGCTCCCGCCGGAGTTCGGTGTGTTCTTCCAGTGGATGCTCGCCGGCGTCTTCGCGATGCGCGTCCCCGGGCTGAGGTCCGCTATGACCCGGTACTGCGCGAGCGCTCCCGGGAGCCACATCCCAGGCACCCCGATGGCGGTCCATGCCGGCGCGTTCGGTATCGGCGTGTCACGCCAGATGTCCAGGTGCACACGCTCGCATGGGACCATCCCGCGCGGGTCCAGGTGGAACGAGCAGATGTCAAGCACGTCATCCATCGAGGCGCCCGCGGTTTCGAGCATCCGGCCGACGTGCTCGTAGGCGCTGCGCGCATGAGCGGCGTGGTCGCCGCGCGGCTCGATCTCACCCGTCGCGGCGGTCGCGGCCTGCCCCGCGACGAAGACGTACTCCCCGCAGCGGCACGCCGCCGAGACCGGCACGCCCTCGGGCCATCCGGCCGCCTCCGGCCCGACGCACTGCTTCGGCGCGTCGCCGAGGTGCGCGATCGCCCTGATGCTCACGTCGAGCCCCTCCGCGTAGCTGCCGGTGCTTGCGACCGGGGTCCAGGCGGGAGGGTCCTCCGGGAAGTAGCCCGCCGCGACGTCGAGCACCTCGCGCACGCGGCGGACGTCGGTGTGGAACGAGATCACGTCCACGACGTCGTCGAGCCCGCCGCCGGCCGCCTCGAGGACCGCCTGAAGCCTGTCGAGCGCCTGCGAAGCCTGTGCCCGCACGTCGCCCGCGTCGAGCGGCCGGCGGGCCGCGTCGGCGCTCAGCTGTCCCGAGACGAACAGGAGCTTGCCGGCGCGCACGGCGGGCGAGGCGGGGAGCCCTTCGTACCAATCGAGGCCCTCGGCCTCGATCGCGGTCCTCGTCATGGGGTACGGCAGGGCGCCGGGAGACCCGGCGTGTGCAAACGTTCGATCATTGGAATATAACTGGCTTCCGCCGCTGTCATGCAAACGGAGAGTCACGCAATGCCACAGGTCCTTTTGATCACGAGCGTCGATATCGCGGACGGCGCGGAGGCGGACTTCAACCGCTGGTACAACGGGGTTCACCTGCCCGAGGTGCTCGCCTGTCCCGGCTTCGCCCGGGCCACCCGCTACGAGTGCACGGACGGCCAGCCGCGCTACCTGGCGATCTACGAGCTCGACAGCGAGGACGCGCTGACGACGCCCGAGATGCAGCGCGTGCGCGGCTGGGGCGACATGTTCCCGCACGTGCGCAACTTCCACGAGCGCATCTACCGCCAGATCCACGCCGCCGAGGCGGCGCCGGCATGAGCGCGCCGGGCTCAGCCGGCGGCGGGGTTGAGTACCGGAAACGCCCGAGTGCGGAGGGCGGAACCGCCGGCGGCGACGTGGGCCGTGTCGTGGCTGACATGCTCAGTGACATCGAGAGCCGCGGCGAGGAGGCGGTGCGCGAGCACTCACGCCGCCTGGACGACTGGGATCCGGGCGAGTTCATCGTCACGGACGACGAGATCGCGGCCGCCGCCGACGAGGTCCCGGAGGAGCTCCGCGCCCACATCGAGTTCGCGCAGGCCCAGATCCGCCGCTTCGCCGAGGCCCAGCTCGGCACGCTCTCGGACCTCGAGCTCGAGACGGCGCCGGGCGTCGTTCTCGGCCACCGGAACGTGCCGGTCCAGTCGGTGGGCGCGTACGTCCCCGGCGGCCGCTACCCGATGCTGGCGTCGGCGTTCATGACGATCCTGACCGCCAAGGTGGCCGGGGTCGAGCGCATCGTCGCCTGCGCTCCGCCACGCCGGCCGGAGGGCGGCATCCACCCGTACATGCTGCACGCGATGGCCACCTCGGGAGCCGACCAGATCCTCTGCCTCGGCGGCGTCCAGGCGCTCGGCGCGCTCGCCTTCGGCGCGGGCATCGTCGAGCCGGTCGACATGATCGTCGGCCCGGGCAACGCCTTCGTCGCCGAGGCCAAGCGCCAGCTGTTCGGACGGGTCGGGATCGACCTGCACGCGGGTCCGACCGAGATCGTCGTGATTGCCGACGAGTCGGCGGACGCAGAGCTCGTGGCGACCGACCTGCTCGCGCAGGCCGAGCACGGCCCCGACTCCCCCGCGGGCCTGATCACGCCGTCGGCGGAGCTCGCCGGTGCCGTGATCGATCACGTAGAGCGCCTGCTCGAGAGCTGGCCGACCGCCGCGGTCGCGGGCGCCGCCTGGCGCGACCGCGGCTGGGTCGCAGTGGTCGACTCCGAGGAGGCCGCCGTCGCGGTCGCGAACGACGCCGCGCCCGAGCATCTGGAGGTGCAGGTCAGCGAAGACAGGCTCGACTGGTACCGCGACCGCCTGTTCAACTACGGCGGGCTCTTTCTGGGCGACGAGGCGACCGTCGTCTACGGCGACAAGGCGATCGGCACGAACCACGTCCTGCCCACCGCGCGGGCGGCGCGCTTCAGCGGCGGGCTGTGGGTCGGCAAGTTCCTGAAGACGCTCACCTACCAGCGGGTCACCCGCGAGGGCACCGCCGCGGTCGCGCCCGCCGCCGCGGCGATCTCACGCGCCGAGCAGTTCGAGGGACACGCGATCTCGGCCGACGTCCGGCTCGCCCGCGCCGGCGCCGAGGACGGCGATCAGGCGAGTTCATAGACCGGGCGCGACTGGAGGGACGATGTACGGAAAGCAGATGGCATCGCTCGAGGGCAAGGTGGCACTCGTCACGGGCGCCAGCTCGGGGATGGGTGAGGAGATCACGAAGGCGATGGCAGCGGCCGGAGCTGCGGTCGCGGCGGTGGGTCGCAACGAGGAGCGCCTCGAGCGCGTCGTGGCCGAGGCCCACGGCGATGGGGGAGAGGTCTTCGCCATCGCCCGCGACCTGACCGCGGACGGCGCCGCGCAGGCGGTGGTCGACGAGGCCGTCGAGCGAATGGGCAAGCTCGACATCCTCGCCAACGTCGCCGGGATCATGGAGCTCGGCCCGCTCGGCGAGACCCCGGTCGAGAGCCTCGACCGCCAGTTCCGCACGAACGTCCGGGCGCCGTTCGAGCTCACGCAGGCGGCGCTTCCGCATCTGCGCGAGGCGAAGGGCGCGATCATCTTCATCTCCTCGATGGCCGCCCTCGCCGCCTTCCCCGAGTCGGCGGCGTACACGGCCACCAAGGGCGCCATCGACGCCGTCGCGCGCCAGCTCGCGGTCGAGCTAGCCCCCCAGGGCGTTCGCGTCAACGCGATCGCGCCCGGAGAGATCGACACGCCGATGAACACCGAGTTCTACGCCGAGCATCCCGAGTTCGTCGAGGAGATGGAGGAGTTCACGCCGGCCGGACGGCTGGGCAAGGCGACCGACATCGCCCCCGCCGCCGTCTTCCTCGTGTCGGACATGGCCCGCTTCGTCTACGGCGTCTCGCTGCCCGTGGACGGCGGGATCGTCGCGCGATGACGAGCAATGGGACCGTCACCGCCGAGGAGTTCCGAGACCGCCAGCGGCGCGCCACCGAGGCCGCCGCCGAACGCGGTCTCGACGCGCTCGTGGTGTGGGCGCGCGGCGGCACATCGGTCGACTTCTACGGCGACGTGCTCTATCTCTCGAACCACCACTCGCCTTTCCCGCCGAACCAGGACACGCCGCGCTGGTCGGCGCGCAGCTACAGCGGACTGGTGCTCCCGGTGAGCGGCGAGCCCGCGCTGGTCGTGGACCTGCCCGAGTTCGAGGCGGACGCCATCCACGTCGATGACATCCGCTCGACGCTCCACGTCCCGCAGGGGCTCGCGCAGGCGCTGCGCGACCGCGGGGTGGACGGCGGCAGGCTCGGCCTGAGCGGGCGCGACACGCTGCTCGTCAGCCAGCACCGGC
>DATHAN010000324.1:0-11765 GCA_035296645.1 Thermoleophilaceae bacterium | reverse complement strand
TGTCCGAGTGCTCGTCCCCCGCCGCTTCGACGGCTTCCTCGCCCACCATGTCGTGCGCGCGCTCGTGCTCGAGACCGAGGCTGCGGAGCATGTCGGCCGAGGCCGCCTGGACCTGCCCGACGAGCAGGCTCGTCGAGAGGTTCTCCTGGGTCGGGAGGACAGCGGTCGCCCGCCGAGTGGCGCGGAGCGCCGCGGCTTGGACCTCGCCCCTGTCGTGGCCTCCCGCGAACTCGCTGGCGAGCTCCCGCGCCCCGCTCGCGAGCTCGCGGATCGACGCGGGGATCCCCTCAGGAACGGTCTCGCCGATGGTCAGGGCCCGAACCGCGCCGCGCGCCAGGGTTCGTCCGTCGCGACCCGCGAGGTCGAGCGGCAGGCCTACGTCCTGCACGTCGGCGAACCGGCCGCGGCTGCGACGACCTGAGGGCGAGAAGAGGGCGGCCTCGCGCCCCGCGTCGAGAGCGTGCTCCACCTCGCTCCAGTCGTAGTTGATCTCGCGCGCGCGGCGCAGGGTCCGCTTCGCCTGGTCGAGGTCGCGCCGCTCGAGGCTGTCGGCCACGTCGTCGAGCGTCGTGGCGAGCCGGGCGAGGATCGACTCGAGCGCTTCCCGCACGACGCGGACGGGATGCACCGGGAAGAGGAGCTGGCTGAACAGGAGGGCCACCGTCCCGCCGAGGAGGGCGTCGAGGAACCGCGTCGGGGGAAAGCCCTGGGTCTCGGGCGATACGGTGGCGACGAGCGCCGCCGAGACCGCGGCCTCGGTCGACAGCATCCGGCCCGGGCCGAGCGTGAGGGCGGCGGTGAGGGCCAGCGCGACGATCAGCGCGAGCTGCCACGTTCCGATCCCGATCGCCCGCACGAGCAGGTCGCCGACGCCGATGCCCACGGCGACGCCGAGCATCATCTCGAGTGACTGCCGGACGCGCTGACCGCGCGTCGTGGCCAGCGCGATGATCGCCGCGACCTGCGCGAAGTACGCGTCCTCGTGGCCGAGCACCTTCGTGGCAGCAACGCCAGCGCTGCTGCCACGGCGATCTGGACGAGCGGCCAGGCGGCCGAGCGCATCCGCGCCAGCCGGCGGTCGGCGCGCGGTCCGAGGGCGACCCCTTCGACGAGCTCGCGGCGGCGCTCGGGAGAGAGAAGATCCGGAAGGCGCCTCCAGAAGTCGACGGCTCGCAGGTTCCTCCACCCCCTCGCCATGCCGACGGGCGAACACCTCCGATCGCTCGACTCCGGATCGCCCGGCGATACTAGCGAGGGGCCGAAGGGCGCGCTCCGAGCCCGCGGCCTCGCATCCTGCGGCGCTCGCGATCGGCCTCGTGATCTGGAGCAACCGACGTTGATCGTCGCGCCGGCCGAACCCAACCGTCGAGACCTCGATTGGGTTCGGTTCGCCTCGGCGCGGATCTTGCCACCCCCACGGGCGCTCCGCTAGCGTCCGCCGACCGATGGGCGATGAGTACCCGACGATGGCGGCCGAGGAGCAGCACCTCCGCGCCGAGGCGCTCGACGGGCTCAAGCGCAAGCGCGACTTCCTCAACCACGTGGTCGTGTTCGGGGTGGTCATCGCCTCCCTCTGGGTGATCTGGGCGGTTACCGGATTCGGCTTTCCCTGGCCGATCTTCCCGATGGCGTTGTGGGGCGTCGGCGTCGTGGGGCACGGCTTCGACGCTTACCGCCGGCCGCTCAGCGATCAGGAGGTCGACGACGAGATGCAGCGGTTGCGCGAGCGCCGCTAGCCGCTCGAGGGGCCAAGCCGAAATCGGTAGCGAAACTCGCTAGTCTGCCGCTCCGTGAGGAGGTCGTTGCCGGAAGCGGAACGAGCTTCGCGGTCTGGCTGATGCAACCGCTTGCGGACCGCATGGAGCGGGCCGAGGAGGCGTTGGCCGAGCTCCCCGACCCGTACCGGGCGCTGTATCCCCCGAAGAGCGAGAGCGAGCGGCGCGTTCGCAACGTGCGGCCGGTGGAGCCCAGGCCGCGGTGGGAATGGCCCGCTCCTGAGCGAAAGCGCAGGCCGGCGTCCCGCGGCTGGTCCGATCGCAACGGAGGCCGACGCGCAGCGCGACGCGGGCGAGCGGAAAAGGCACCGATCGGCTCCTGAGCCGTCCGCGGTGCGCCGCCCGTGCACGCCGCGACGCGCTTCGGTAGCGTGGCGCCGCCCCACATGGCCGACCAGCAACCCGTCATCGCCACGACCGAGGACGAGCTTCGCACCGAGGCGCTCGACCGCCTCAAGCGCAAGCGGGACTTCCGCAACCACCTTGCCGTCTTCGTGCTCATCAACGCCTCGCTGTGGGTCATCTGGGCGGTGACGGGCGCGGCTTCCCGTGGCCCGTCTTCCCGCTCGTGGGTTGGGGCATGGGCGTGGCCTTTCACGCCTTCGACACCTTCCGCAAGCCGGTCACGGAGGAAGACCTCCGGGCCGAGATGCAGCGCCTGCGGCAGCGGCAGTAGCGCCGAGTAAGCTCACGGCATGACGCTCCGCGGCCCCTCGCGGACGATCACCGTCGAGCCGATCGCGACACCGCGGGAGGCGCCCGTACCGCCGGACGCGCGCAAGCGGCGCCGAGGGTCGCCCCCCGGGGCGCCGCGTGAGGAGCCGCCCGCGCCCGAGCGGGGTCAGCGTGGGCCGCACGAGGGGGAGACCGAGGCCGCGCCGGCTTGAGCACGTCCGCCCCCGACCTGCTCGAGCCGGTGGTCGGTTTCCGCGAGTGGCTGATCGTGCGCGGTTGCCTGACCTCCCCGTACATCCCGTTCCGGTGGGAGGAGCGCACGGTCCGGGCCCGCTGCTTCCCCGCCAACCGCAACCTCCAGTTCGGCCGCGGGTGGGTCGATGAGCCGCACGCCGCCCCGCATGCCCGCTGCAAGTGCGGGATCTACGCGCTCCACCGCCCGCGCTCGGCAACGCCCTTTCCCGACGCCGACCGCGTGTGGGGCGTGGTGAGCGCCTGGGGCAGGATCGAGGTCCACTCGGACGGCATCCGCGCCGAGCACGCGCGCGTCGAGGCGCTCAGCCTCGAAGGCGGCGAACGCCGCCGGGATGAGTCGGCGCTGCGGCGGATCGCGGCGTGGCTCGGCGTCGAGCTCGTCGAACGGGACGACCTACCGGCGGTGGCCGCCCACTGCGGGAGCCCGCTGCCGGACGAGGTGATCGCCGGCGCGTCGACGCGCCTCCCTGGCGCGGCGTAGGTCAGGGACCGGGGCCGGAGGCGCTGCTGCGTCCACCCCCCTCGCCTGCGGCGACTCCGAGGAGCGGGTCGACGGCTCCGCTCCGCTCGTTCGCCACGTCCGCCAGGCGAAGCGCCTCGCGCAGCCCCGGCGCACGCCCCGCCCGCCGCTCGAGCAGCGGCTGGACCAGCTCGCGCGCGGCGAGCGCGGCGCCGACGTACCGCGGTGCCCACACGCGCCGGGCCCGGCGCTCGATCCCGCGCTCGATCGCGTCGATCGCCTGCTCGAGCGGAGCAGGACGCCGGAGCACCGGCGGCAGCACCTGTTCGAACGCGGCGACCGCCTCGTGGGCGAAGCTGTGGCGGACGAGGTCGGTGTCGATGAAGCCGAAGTAGGCGCACCCCACGCGGGCGCCGCTTGACGCGACCTCGAGGCGCAGGCAGTCGGTCAGCGCCTCGACGCCCGCCTTGCTCGCCGCGTACGGCCCCATGAGCGGCGCGTGGCTCGCCGCGGCGAGCGAGGCGACGTTGAGCAGGTACCCGCGGCGCTCAAGGATGTGGGGGAGGACGGCCCGGTTCGTCCGCCACACGCCCATCAGGTTGACCTCGAGCGTGCGCTCGACCTGCTCGACGGGCGCGCCGGCCAGCGTGCCGACGAAGTGGATGCCGGCATTGGCCACGGCCACGTCGATCCCGCCGAAGCAAGCGACCGTGGTCGCTGCCGCGCGCTCGAGGGCGGCGAGATCGGTCACGTCGGCCTCGGACCAAAGCGCGCGCGCGCCGAGCCAGGCGGCGAGCTGCTCGAGCCGCTCGGCCTCGAGACCGACGAGGGCCACGTTCGCCCCGCGAGCGTGCAGGCGCACGGCCGTCTCCGCGCCGATGCCCCGGGCGGCGCCCGTGACGAGCACCGTGCGGCCTTCGAGCGCGTACGGGCGGCGGCGGCTCACGGCGCCGGCTGCTCCGCCGGCCGCGAGGTCTGGGCGCGCAGCGAGCCGGCGTGCGCACGCGCCGAGGGGTCACGGCGGACCTTGATCACGCTCGCCACGGTAGTCACGGTGAGCACGATGACGATCACGATGAGCGACGCGCCGGTCGAGATCTCGGGGATCGACTCGACTTGGAGGTGGAGGAAGTGGAGCACGAGCTTGACGCCGATGAACGCGAGGATCAGGGACAGACCGGTCGAGAGGTACACGAGCCGGTCGAGCGACCCCGACACGAGGAAGAAGAGAGCACGCAGCCCGAGCAGCGCGAACGCGTTGGCGGTGAACACGATGAACGGCTCCTGGGTCACTCCGAAGACGGCGGGGATCGAGTCGAGCGCGAACAGGAGGTCCGTGCTGCCGATCGCCACGAGGACGAGCGCGAGCGGCGTGATCACGCGCCGTCCCTGGACGCGGGTCGCGAGGCGACCGCCGTAGTACTCATCGGTCACCGGGAAGACGCGCCGCGAGAGGCTCACGAGCGCATTGTCCTCCACCGACGGATCCTCGTCGCGATGGCGGAAGAGCTGGATCGCCGTGACGATCAGCAACAGCCCGAAGATGAGGAACATGAACGAGAACGCCGACAGCAGTGCGGCGCCGAGAGCGATGAAGATCGCGCGCAGGACGAGCGCGAGCAGGATCCCGATCGTGAGGACGCGCTGCTGGTGCTCGGCCGGAACCGCGAACGTCGTCATGATGATCACGAACACGAACAGGTTGTCGACCGACAGGCTCTTCTCGACGATGTAGCCGGCGAAGTACTCCCCCCCGAACCTCCACCCGGCGATGACGCCGAGCACGACCCCGAACACCAGCGCGACCGCGATGTAGAAGAGTGACTGGGCGACCGCCTCGCGGAAGCCGACCGCGTGCGGACGCAGGCGCGAAACCAGCAGGTCGACCGCGAACAGCAGCGCGATCGCGCCGATCGTCGCCGCCCACGCGAGCGTCGTCACCTCCAGCATGGCGCCCCCCTGCCGGCGGCCTCAGCGGTCGCGGAGTCCCCTAGCACGCTCGGCGCCGCGCATGGGCACCGGGCGCTCGCGCGCGGGCGATCACGTCCCGCGCGAGCTCAGGCCGACGGCGTTCACCCGCCGGACTCCGTCCATGCCCGACAGGCGCTCGAGCGCCGGCTCGAAAGCGCGATCCGGAGGGACGCGGACCTCCAGCCGGAACGACGCGCCGTCCTCCGAGACGTCGCTCGACAGACCCTGGATGTGGTGGCCCTCGCGGGCGAGCAGGGCGAGGGCGTCGACGAGGCTCCCGTCGTCGCGCAAGTCGAGGTCGATCAGCACGTACCCCGTGCGCAGCCGGCTCATGAGCACCCCCCGGACGCGGCGGAAGAAGATCAGCGCGGGCAGGGCTATCGCGGTCGTCGCCACGGCGCCCTCGTAGTAGCCGGCGCCCGCCGCCATCCCGATCGCCGCGACGATCCACAGCGCCGCCGCGGTCGTCAGCCCGCGTACGTTGAAGCCCTGGCGGATGATCGCGCCGGCGCCGAGAAACCCGATCCCCGACACGATCTGCGCCGCGATCCGCGTGGGATCGAACTGGAACTGCACGCCCGGCTCGGGGCCGGCACCGACCACGCCCCCGAAGCCGTACGCGGAGACGAGCGTGAACAGGGCCGAGCCGAGCCCGACGAGGATGTGGGTCCGCAGGCCTGCGACCTGGTCGCGCGACTCTCGCTCGAGCCCGATCAGGCCGCACAGCACGAGCGTCACGACGAGGCGGAGGACGAGGTCGCCGAGCGGGAGGCTCACGCCGAGTCTTGTACCAGCCCGCACCGCGCGGGGCGCCCCCCGCACCGCCTCGTCACCGCGTCCCCGTCTACCGACGAACGCCCGGCGAGAGGTCTAGCCTCCCATCTCGGACGGGCCGAGATCGGCGCCGCCGACCCGAACGACCAGGAGGAGATCGCCCTTGCGCAGCCTCGCCGGAGTCATGGCCTCCCGCGACCGCCAGTTCTTCGACCTGTTCGAGGAGGCGGGCCGCAACATCCTGCGTGCCTCCGACCTGCTCGACCAGATGCTCCGCGGCTATCCGGAGAAGGCGAACCTCGCGCGCGACATCCTGATCTGCGAGCAGGAGGGCGATCGGATCACCCACGACATCATCAAGCGCCTCAACAAGACGTTCGTCACGCCGATCGACCGCGAGGACATCTACTCGCTCGCCTCGGCGCTCGACGACGTTGTCGACTTCATCGAGGAGGTCGCCGACTACCTCGGCCTCTACAAGATCGAGGCGCCGATGGAGCAGGCACAGCGGCTCGCCCACATCCTGCTCGAGGCCTCGCGGGCGATCGCCGAGTGCATGCCGCGGCTGCGCGGCTTCGGCGACATCTCGCACTACACGGTCGAGATCAACCGGCTCGAGAACGACGGTGACCGCGTGACCCGCGAGGCGGTCGCCGCCCTCTTCGACGGTGCGACCGATCCGATGGTCGTCATCCGCTGGAAGGACATCTACGAGCGGCTCGAGGAGGCGATCGACTCGACCGAGCGCGCCGCCCACATCCTCGAGGGCATCGTGCTCAAGAACGCGTGATGGATAGCGGCGACGCCGTACTCGTCATCGTCGTCGCGGTGGCGCTCGCCTTCGACTTCACCAACGGCTTCCACGACACGGCGAACGTCGTCGCCACGTCGATCTCGACGCGGGCGGTCCCACCGCGAGCCGCGGTCGCCTTCGCCGCCGTGCTCAACTTCGTCGGCGCGTTCGTCTCGCTCGAGGTGGCCGCGACCGTGGCCAAGGACGTCGTCCGCGCCGACGCGGTCACGCCGACGATCATCTTCGCCGGCCTGATCGGGGCGATCGCCTGGAACCTCGTCACCTGGTACTACGGCCTCCCCGCGAGCTCTTCGCACGCCCTCATCGGCGGTGTGGTGGGCGCGGTGTTCGCCGCGGCCGGGGCCGGCGCCGTGCTCGGCGACGGCCTGCTCGGCAAGGTGATCGTCCCGGCGATCGTCGCGCCGATCCTCGCCTTCGTCGTCGCGGGGACCGCCATCACCGGCGCCTACAACATCGTCGGGCGCCTGCGACCGGGCCCGACCGCGAGCGGCTTCCGCCTCGGCCAGCTCGCCTCGGGCGGCGTGCTCGCCCTCGCCCACGGGACGAACGACGCCCAGAAGACGATGGGCGTGATCCTGCTCGCCCTGATCGCTCACGGCAGCATTCCGGATGCCGCCGAGCCGCAGGTGCCGTTCTGGGTGGTGGTCTCCGCGGCCACGGCGATCGCGCTCGGGACCTACAGCGGCGGATGGCGGATCATCAAGACGATGGGGAGCCGCATCCACAAGATGGACTCGGCCCAGGGATTCGCCGCCCAGGGCGCGGGCGCCGTCGTGATCCTCGCCGCCTCCCACTCGGGCTATCCGCTCTCGACGACGCACGTGATCTCGGGGGGCGTGATGGGAGCGGGCGCGGCCAAGCGGCTGTCCGCGGTCCGCTGGGGCGTGGCCGGGAACATCGTCGTCGCGTGGGTCCTCACCCTCCCGGCGGCCGCGCTGATCGGCGCGGCGACGTTCGGGCTCACCTACCTGTTCGGCGCCGGAGCGGCCGGCCCGCTCGTGGTCACCGTCCTGATCGCCGTGCTCACGGCGGCCGCCCTCGTGCGCCGGAGCCGCCAGCTCTCGCTCGCCGGAGAGGCCGAGGCGGCTGCGGAGGCGCCGTCGTGATCCGCCCGCTCGCGGCCGAGGTCGTCGACTGGGGGTCGCTGCTCGAGGTGATCGTCGTGTCGCTCGTCGGTGGCGTCGGCGTGACCGCCGCCTTCTCGCTCGCCGTCCTCGGCGCGGTCCGCTCGGTCGACTCCGCGCGCGAGCGGCGGCCGGTCGCCGCCGGCGTCTTCGGCGCCGTCGCCATCGCCGCCCTCGCCGGTTGTCTCGCGGCGATCGTCTACGGGATCGCGATCATGGTGTCGAAGTAGCCGCCGGCGGATCGCGTCGTCCGGACGGCGCGCCCGGCGCCCGGTGGCACCGGCTGGGGGCAGAGGCGCATCAGCCCCCGATCAGGTTCTCTCCCGGCGAGTGGCCCCCGGCGCGCGCGGGGTCGGACTCGAGCTCCTCGACGAACTCCTGGTCCTCGCCGAGCGCGCGCTCGCCCGCCTCCTCGTCGCGGTCGCCGGCGTCCCTCGCCGGGTTCGGCGGGTTCTGCTGCATCTCTTTCGGGGCCGTCGGGTCGGTGTCACCGGACTCGGGCATGTCGCTCCTCCATCGCCGCTTTGACCCGCGGGTACCCGCCGGTGGGCGGCGATGAACGCTCTGCCCCCGCCCCGGCCGAGCCCGAGTAACGCGCCGGTCGGAGCGCCTCGGCCGGCGCGCTCGCCTCGCTCTCAGAGGAAGCGCAGCGGATCGACCGCTCGCCCGTTGAGGCGCGTCTCGAAGTGCACGTGCGGCCCCGTCGAGTTGCCGGTGCTGCCGGACCGTGCGATGACGCCGCCCTTGCGCACCCTGTCGCCCCTCCTCACGCCGAGGCGCGAGTTGTGCCCGTAGCACGTGGTCAGCCTCCGCGTGTGCTGGAGGCAGACGAAGTTGCCGTAGCCGCCCTGCCACCCGCTGATCACCACGCGACCGGCGTCCGCCGCCCGCACCGGCGTGCCCGTCCCGACCCCGATGTCGAGGCCGGCGTGCAGCCGCCCGCCCCGCGGCCCGAAGCGGGAGGTGATCGGGCCACGGACGGGCCAGATGAGCTCGCCGGTGCCGATCCCGGAGCCGCCGAGCCCGCGCAGCGCTGCCTCGATGCGGGCGTTCTCGCGCTCGAGCGCCGCCAAGTCGTGGCGCGCCTCGTCGTCGGAGGCGAGCTCGTTGATCTCGCCGCCGCGGCGACCGTCCACGTCGAGCATGGACGCCGCCTGCTCCCGCCGGGCGCCGAAGCGGTTCGTCCCGACGCCGATCACCGGCGTCGCCCGGCCGCGCCCGACGACTCCGTCGCGGCCGCGGCGGCCCTTCCGCACCCTGAGGCCGTCGAGGCGGATGGGCGGCTCGGCCGCCGCCCGGTCGGCCCTCGGCTGGGCCGCTTGGCGACGCTCGCCGGGCGGGCCGAGCGCGATCACGGTCGCGGCGGTCGCGGCCACGGCGAAGCCGACGATCCCCACGGCGACGGCGACCCGCACGCGCCGCGCGGCCGACGCCCTCCGCAGCTCCTCCTCAGTCTCCTTGGGGACCGTTCCGTGGGCCACCGGGTCCTCTCTCCTCTCGAGCTTCGAGGCGAACAGGATACGAAAGCCGCGCGAATCGCGGTAACGTCCTCACATGGCCCGGGATGAGGAGGACTGGGTCGGGGGGCCGCCCGAGGGCCGGCACACCCGCGACCGCGCGCGCCCCGGCGCGTGGCGCGACTGGCGCGCGAGCCTGGCCGGGGCAGGCCTCGCGCTGGCGCTCGTCATCCTGCTCGTCGTCCTGTTGCTGCGCTGAGCGCTCGTCGACCTGTGGCGGGCGGGGCCCCCGGCCCACCGCTCAGCGCGGGGTTCCCTCCTCCTCCTTCGCCGGCCGCTCGGCCGAGCTGTCTTGCTCCGGGTGTCCGGAGGCGGGGAGCTGATCGAGCTCCGCGGTATGCAGCGGCAGGCAGGCGTCGCAGAAGTCGCTGCCGAACGGCGTGAGGCGGATGCTCCGGCGTACGGTGCGCCCGCGGCCCGCCCGCTCGAGCGGCTCGGACACGTGCGGCTGCGACTCGAGCACCTGGTAGCGGTTGATGTCGTCGAGCGGCTCGCGCGAGAACCAGACGAGGCCCAGCCTGTTGAGGTTGTTGAGATACACCGGCACGCGCTCGGGGTTGCGGCAGCCGGCCGAGGCGGCGATCATGTTGAGGCCCGGCGCGACGAGCTCGTTCTGGTTGAGCCAGCGGCCGCTGCGCACGTCGACCGAGGCCTGTGGCCCCTCGAGCGCGAGCAGGCGCAGGATCCGCCCCTCGTCGGGGGCGAGCTGGTCGAGGATGCGGGCGTAGGCGGGGTGCGCCTCCTCGTCGAGGCCGACCTCCGCCGACCGGCGCAGGAGCTCGGCGCCGCGCTCGCGCAACGAGGCGGGCTGCGTCTCCGGGTCGGCCGGAGTCGGGCGGGCCGCCTCGGCGCGCTGGTCGTTCTCACCGGTGTCTGCGTCGGGCGCGACGGCGGCGACCGTGCCGTCGTCAGCGCCGGCGAGGTCGAGCACCCGCCGAGCGTAGGTCCGTAGCTCGGAGCTCGCGTCCTGGAACAGCTCGGCGGGCGACTCGCCGGTCGTCGCGGCGCGCAGCACGCGGGAGCCGGCCCGCCACGACGTCTCGAAGCCCCACTCCGCGGTGCGTATCCACGCCGTGGCGGCGATGCGGGCGAGCCCCGGGACGGCGCGCACGAGCTCTCGCCCTCCGCCCGCGGAGGAGTCCTCGGACGCCGGCTGCTCGGATCGGGGGTCGCGCTCCGCCATCAGACGGGGAAGAGCATGGCGTGCAGGGCGCCGCTCAGGAGTCCGAGTGCGCCTCCGTGAGCGATCAGGAGCCACTCGTCCTGGTGGATGACCGTGCGCAGGAGCTCCGAGAACTCGTTCGGCGGAAGCTCCTCGATCCGCTCCGTGGCGAGCTGGCGGATCTCCTCGCTCTGCTCGCGGTTGAACTCGGGATCCTGGAGCGGCTTGGTCGTGTAGTCGACCGCCTCGGTCGCGAGCGACTCGCGCACGGCGTCGTACTCCCCGGCGCCCACGGCCACGCGCACCGCGGGCTGGGTTGGGCCGACGGCGCGGTCTACGGCGGGGCGCATCGCGTTCACGATCAGCTGCCGCGTCCGGTCCGAGCGCGGCCCCCGAACGAGCTCGTCGCCGATGTTGCGCACGTTCACGACGTCTTCGGCGATGAGTCTGGCATAGATCTCCGAGACCTCCCTCTGACGACGTAGGAACAGGCCCTGGATGCGGAAGCGGCCGAGCTTGCGCGCCTTGATCGGCTGGAAGATCATCCAGATGCCCAGCCAGTTCGTCACGTAGCCGATCACCGCGCTGCCGAGGATGAGCGAGACCGGGGAGTGCGTGAGCTCGGTTATGAAGATGAGCGGGATGCCCGCCACGAAACCGAACACCGCCCCGAACCTGATGATGAAGCGGAGCTCCTTCTTGCCGATCTCGTAGAAGATCCTGTTGGCGACCTCGGGGTCCTCCTCGATCGTCCGGATCACCATCATCTTGATGTCGAGGAGCTGGTCGAGGTTGCGCCGGATCTCGCCGGTGATCGTGTCGACCACGTCGGGCAGCTGCTGCCGCACGCGCGTGTTGATCGCCTCGCGCAGGCGCGGCGGAAGGTCGCGCCACAGCTGCGGGTGCTCGCGCGCGACGATGCGGTCGACGGCGCCCTCGATGTCGTCCTTCGCCTGGTCGAGGATGTGATCGCGGATTCGCTGCGGGTCGAGCTGCTCGTAGATCTGCCGTGGCGTGCCGAGCTTGGCGACCCCCTTGTCGACGGCGATGCTTCCCATCTTCGCCGCGCGTGAGGGGATGATCCCCTGCCAGCCGACCGCGCCGTGCATGAAGCCCGGCACCTGCTGGACCTTGCGCGGCGACAGGCGGACGAGCGCGGCGAGGCCCGGGACCCGGAAGCCGGCGAAGTCGATCGGCCTGAAGATCATCCACACGCCGGTCCAGTTCGTGATGTAGCC
>DATHAN010000323.1:0-5803 GCA_035296645.1 Thermoleophilaceae bacterium | reverse complement strand
GCTCGTCTGGACCGTCGCCTTGAGCTCGACCTCGGCTGGGGCCGACCCGGTGACGAGCGACCGCACGCGGTCGCGCAGCCAGCCGATCCGCGTCTCGATCGCGCGCATGAAGTCGCCCGTCCCGATCACCTCGTGCCAGCGCGCGAGCACCTCGCCGCGCAGGAGGGTGCCGCTCTTGACCGCCTCGTCCACCTCGGCGAGCGCCGCCTCGTAGGCGGCCCGGACGTCGCCCTGGAGCTGCGCGGCGGCCGACAGCTGCTCGCGCGCGGTGGCCTCTATCCGCCCGACACGCCCATCGAAGCTGTCGAGCGCCCCCGCGAGCGTCCGCCGGACGAGCGCCGCCCGCGCCTGAGCGTCGGCCGCAAGAGCGTCGAGCCATGTGCGCACCGGCGAGAGCGCGGTCGGGGGCAGCATCCCCTCGCCGACCTCGGTCTCCTCGACGACCAGCAGCTCGGTGTCGCCGAGCCCGCGCTCGGCGAGCATCGCCCGCAGGTGCTCCTCAACCTCGTCGGCACCGGGCGGGACGCGGTTGAGCACGAGCGAGAGCGCCGTGCCGCGGTCGCGCGCGGCGTGAAGGAGGTCCCACGGGACGGCGTCGGCGTAGCGGGCGGCGGTCGTGACGAACAGCCACGCATCCGCCGCGGCGAGCAGCTGGCGCGCGAGCTCGCGGTTCGCTTGCTCGACCGAGTCGATGTCGGGCGAGTCGAGCAGCGCGAGCCCGGCCGGCAGCGCGGCGGTGGGGACGACGCCGAGCCCGCCCGCGGTCGCGGCGCTCCCGATCGTCCGCGCGAGCCCCGGCAGGACCCGATCGCCCTCGAACCAGTGGAGATCCGAGGGGTGGCAGACGAGCATCGGCGCACGCGTCGTCGGGCGCAGCACCCCGGACGGGCTGACCGCGGCGCCGACCAGGCTGTTGACGAGCGTCGACTTGCCGGCTCCGGTCGACCCGCCGACGACCATCAACAGCGGAGCGTCCATCTGCCGCAGGCGCGGGAGCAGGTAGTCGTCGATCTGGGCGACGAGCTCCGCCCGCAGCCGGCGGGCGGTGTCGGCCCCGGCGACCTCTAGCCCGAGCTCGATGCCCGCGGCGTGGTCGCGCAGGCCGGCGAGCGCGTCGGTGAGCTCCGGCCCGGTGGCGACGGACGACATCGCCTCGATTGTCGCCCTTCCCGGCCGCGGGCGCGGCGCCGGCGGTAGCCTGCGACCGGAGTGTCGCGCGAGCACGTCGCCTCGACCGGGAGCGGTGCCCCGGCCCTCGCGGGCCGCGGGGGGTCGCCCGCCGGGGAGGACATCACTGCCACTCGCCTCGACCGCCGCGAGCTCGCCGGAGCGGTCGCCGACATCGGGGTGCTCGTCCCGATCGCCACTGCGCTGATCGTCACGAACGGGCTGTCGGCCACCGCCGTGCTGCTTCCGGCCGGCCTGCTCTACCTCGTCGTGGCCGCGACCTACCGGCTGCCCGTCCCCGTCCAGCCGCTCAAGGCCTTCGGGGCGATCGCCATCGCCGAGGGGCTCGGCTCCGACACGATCGCCGCCGGGGCGCTGCTCATGGGCGTCATCTTCCTCGTTCTCGGTCGCACGGGCCTGCTCGAGCTCGTCGCCCGCGCGTTCCCGCGCCCGCTCGTCCGTGGCGTCCAGCTCACGGTCGGGCTGCTGCTGCTCGGAGTCGCCTGGCGGCTCGTCGACGCGCCAGGCGAGCCGTTCCGCGACGCGGACGCCGATCCGACGCTGCTCATCGCCGCGGCCGCGGGCGTGCTCGCCGTTGCGCTCGCCTTCCGGCGCCGGCCGGTGTCGCTGCTGCTCGCCGCGGCGGCGCTCGCCGTAGCGCTCGCGCGAGCCGGGGGCGAGCTCACGCTCGGGCCCTCGCCGCTCTCTCTGCCGCACCTCGACGGCGCGACGGTGGTCACGGCACTCGTCGTGCTCGTCCTCCCGCAGGTCCCGCTCACGTTCGCCAACTCGTGCGTCGCCACCGCGGACGCGGCACGCACCTACTTCGGCGAGCGAGCGGGGCGCGTGCGTGCCGGGCGGCTCGCCACGACGGTCGGCGCCGCGAACGTGCTCGCCGGCGCGCTCGGCGGCATGCCGGTGTGCCACGGCGCCGGCGGGATGACCGCCCACCGCGCGTTCGGCGCGCGCACGGCCGGCGCGCCGCTGGCCATGGGCGCCGCCCTCGTGACGCTCGCCGTCGGCCTGGGCGCCGGGCTCGCCGCCCTGCTGAGCGCGTTCCCCGTCCCCATCCTCGCCGGCATGCTCGCGGCCGCCGGCGTGCTCCACGTCGGTCTGCTTCGCGACCTGAGCGGAGCGCGCGGGTGGACCGTCGCCCTGCTCGTGGGCGTGGTCGGCGTCACCGTCGACCTCACGCTCGCCCTTGCCGTGGGTTTGGCCCTGTGGTGGCTGCCGGCCGGCGCCGTGCGCCTCCGGCGCGCCGCCCTCCGCACCGCCTGACCGGGCGGCGGGCGCCGCGGGCGCGGGCGGCGCGGACCCGTCTAGGCTCTCCGGTCTCCGCTCGGCACCCTCTCACGCCGCCGCGCGGCCGCGACCGATCGTGAACGTCTTCCTCCGCCGCCTGACCCGCGCCGACCGCGACATTGCGATCGACCTCGGTACCGCCAACACGCTCGTGTACGAGCCGGGCCGCGGGATCGTGCTGTCCGAGCCGTCGGTCGTCGCCATGAACGAGCAGACGGGCGCGGTCGAGGCGGTCGGCTTCGAGGCCAGCCGGATGATCGGCCGGACGCCGGCGACGATCTCCGCCACGCGGCCGCTCCGCCACGGCGTGATCGCCGACTTCGAGGTGACCGAGCAGATGCTGCGGCACTTCCTGCGCAAGGTCGAGGGAAGCCGGATCGCCCGCCCGCGCGTCGTCATGTGCGCGCCGTCGGGCATCACCGAGGTCGAGCGTCGTGCGGTCGAGGAGGCGTGCTACGAGGCCGGCGCGCGCAAGGTCCAGCTGATCGAGGAGCCGCTCGCCGGCGCGATCGGCAGCGACCTCCCGATCGAGGACCCGACCGGGCACATGGTCGTCGACGTGGGCGGCGGCACCACCGAGGTGGCGGTCTTGAGTCTCGGAGGGATGGCGGTCTCCGCGTCGGTCAGGGTCGGCGGCTACGACCTCGACGAGGCGATCCTCGCCCACCTGCGCAGCACGTATCGCCTCGCGGTTGGGAGTGGCCGGGGCGAGGAGCTCAAGATCGAGCTCGGGTCGGCCGGGGCACTCGAGCACGAGGGCGAGGCCCAGGTCCGCGGGCGGGACCTCGCCGCGGGCCTGCCGACCACGGTGACCCTGCGCAGCCAGGAGGCGCGCGAAGCCCTCCAGGAGCCGCTCGGTCACATCCTGGCCGCGATCCACGACACGCTCGAGCGGACGCCGCCGGAGCTCGCGGCCGACGTGTTCCGCGACGGGATCACCCTGTTCGGGGGCGGGTCGCTCCTGCGCGGCTTCCCGGAGCGAGTGAGCGCCGAGACCGGCCTCGCCACGCGCCTGGCCGAGTCGCCGCTCACCTGCGTCGCCGAGGGGGCAGGGCGCTCGCTCGCCGAGTTCGAGACGCTCGAGCGGACCGCCCGCGCGCGCTAGCGAACCCCGCAGCCGGTCAGGGCCCGGCTCCCCACAGCACTTTACGCGCGGTAAGTTATGCTGCCGCGCCGATGCCGGAGAAGGGTGCTCCGCCCAAGGTCCCGAAGCTCCAGCGGCGCGCGCTCAAGCTGGTGAGCGCGCTCAGCAGCCCCCTGCTCCCCGACGACTATCTCGAGCTGATAAACCCGCTGTGGTCGACGCGCGAGCTGCGCGGCCGCGTCGAGGCGATCGAGGAGGAGACCCCCGACGCGGCGACGATCGTGGTCCGTCCGGGCTACGAGTGGGAGCGGCACACGCCAGGCCAGTACCTGCGCATCGGCGTCGACGTGCACGGCGTGCGCCACTGGCGGGCGTACTCGCTCACCTCGGACCCGGACCGCGAGGACGGGCGCATCAGCGTGACGATCAAGAACGTCGACGAGGGCACGGTCTCTCCCTACCTGGTACGCGGTCGCCGGACGGGGATCATCGTCGGGCTCGGCGGCGTCGAGGGCGACTTCACGCTCCCCGACCCGCTGCCCGACAAGCTCCTCTTCATCAGCGCGGGCAGCGGCATCACCCCGATCATGAGCATGCTCCGGAGCCTCGACCGCCGCGACGAGCTCGACGACGTCGTCGTGCTCCATTCCGCGCCGAGCGAGGAGAAGTGCATCTTCGGCGACCAGCTGCGGGAGCTCGACCGCCGTCACGAGGGCTTCCGCCTTCGCCTCCAGCTCACCGAGGAGCACGGGCGGCTCGAGCCGAGCGACCTCGACGAGCTCGTCCCGGACTGGCGCGAGCGCGAGACGTTCCTCTCGGGACCGAGCGGGATGCTCGACGCCATGGAGGAGCACTGGAAGGAGCACGGCCTCGAGCAGCACCTGCACATGGAGCGCTTCCAGCCGAAGCTCGCGCACGACATCGAGGAGGGCAAGGGCGGGACGATCGTCTTCAAGACGAGCGAGGTCGAGACCGAGTGCGACGGCGCGACCCCGATCCTCGTCGCCGGCGAGGAGGCCGGCCTCGAGCTGCCCTTCGGCTGTCGCGAGGGGATCTGCCATACGTGCGTCGGGCGGCTCGTCTCGGGACAGATCCGCGACCTGCGCAACGGCGACGTGCACGGCAACGAGGGCGAGAACGTACGAACCTGCATCCACGCGCCGGAGGGGCCCGTGGAGATCGAGCTCTAGTCACGCGAGGAGACGAGTTATGACGACTACGCACCACACCACGGACGCCACGGGGATCGAGAACCCGCTCCACCGGCTGACCGACGAGCAGATCGAGGCCATCGGCCGCGAGTTCGACGAGCTGCACGACCAGGTCAAGGCCGACCTCGGCGAGCGCGACTCCCGCTACATCCGCGGCGTGATCGACCTCCAGCGCCGACTCGCGCTGCTCGGCCGCGTGCTCCTCGTCGGCTCGCGCTTTCGCCCGCTGTGGCTGCTCGGGACGGCGAGCCTGTCGACGGCGAAGATCCTCGAGAACATGGAGATCGGCCACAACGTCCTGCACGGCCAGTGGGACTGGATGAACGACCCCGTCATCAACTCGACGGCGTGGGACTGGGACACCGCTTCGACCGCCGAGGCGTGGCGCCACTCGCACAACTACATCCACCACACGTACACGAACATCCTGGGCAAGGACAAGGACCTCGGCTACGAGATCATGCGGATCGACCCGCACCAGCCGTGGCATCCGGTCTACCTGCTCCAGCCGCTCTACAACGTCCTTCTCATGATCCTGTTCGAGTGGGGCGTCGCCCTCCACGACATGGACCTCGAGGCCTTTCGCAAGGGCGAGAAGTCGGCCAAGGAGATGTGGGAGGACCTCAAGGGCATCTCCGGCAAGGCGCGCGCCCAGGTCACCAAGGACTACGTCGCGTGGCCGCTCGTGAGCGGCCTCGTCATGACCGGCATCGACTTCACCGTCGCGGCTGCGGGCGGCGACCTCGGCGCGGCTCGCGCGCGCCCGCGCTCGCGCCGCGAGAAGGCGCGGCAGCGGGCCGCCGGCTCACTGTCGCGGGCGCGGCTCCGGACGCGTCGCGAGAACGATCTCGTGAACGTAGTGCGCCAGCTCGTCGAGCGCAAGTCCTTCCGCGAGCCCTTCCGCCGCACGCTGTGGGCCAACGCGGCCTCCAACGTGGTCCGCAACGTGTGGTCGAACTGGATCATCTTCTGCGGGCACTTCCCGGACCAGACCTACGTCTTCACCGAGGAGGAGACCGAGAACGAGTCGACGGGCGCC
>DATHAN010000322.1:0-4853 GCA_035296645.1 Thermoleophilaceae bacterium | reverse complement strand
CCCCGCCGGCGACCACCACCTGGGCGCTCGCAGTCATCGGGGCTTCCTCGGCAACTCCCTCCTCACGCGGCCATTGTCTCACGAGGGAGCTTCGGGATGGGCGATCCTGGACTCGAACCAGGGACCTCTTCCTTATCAGAGAAGCGCTCTAACCGGCTGAGCTAATCGCCCTCGCGGGCGGCGATTCTAGCGCGGCCGCGGCCGCCCGGACCGGGTGTGAGCGGCCCACTCGGACCACCCAGCGCGGAGCTCAGGCCGCCGCTCGCCGCAGGATCCGCTCCGCGAGCTCGACGCCCTCGTGCGGGTTCTCGAGCTCGAGCTCCACGCGGTAAGCGCCGCGGCGCGGACGCACGCGCACCTCGCGGCCGAGCGCCGCGGTCAACGCGTCCTCGGCGGCGGCGAGCGCGTCGGCCAGGTCGGGGTGGAGCGCGATCGGCTCGCGTCCCGGCGTTCGGGCGGAGCCGTCGTCCTCCTGCTTCGCGCGGCTCTCCGTCTCGCGGACCGACCAGCCGGCGGCGGCGGCGGCGCGCGCGAGCCGGCGGCGCGCGCCCTGGTCGCGGCACATGAGGATCGCCCGCCCATGACCCTCGGACAGCGTGCTCTCGGCGAGCATGGCGAGCACGTCGTCGGGAAGGTCGAGCAGGCGGATGAGGTTCGACACGGCGACGCGGCTGCGCCCGATCCGCCGGCCGAGCTCCTCCTTGCTCACGCCGAGGTCCTCGACCAGCGTGGCGCACGCTCGCGCCTCCTCCACCGGGTTGAGGTCCTCGCGCGCCACGTTCTCGACGAGGGCGAGCTCGAGCTGCTCGGCCTCGGCGGTCTCGCGCACGACCGCGGGGATCTCGTCGAGTCCGGCGAGGCGCGCCGCTCGCAGGCGACGCTCGCCGGCCACCAGCTCGTAGTCGCCGCCCGCGAGCGGGCGCACGACGAGCGGCTGAAGAACGCCGCACGCCTTGATCGACTCCGCCAGACCGAGGAGGGTCTCTTGGTCGAAGGCGCGCCGCGGCTGGCGCGGGTTCGGGCGAATCACGTCGAGCGCTAGGTGGCGAAGGCCGTCGGCCTCGCGCTCGCTCTGGGCGAGGATCGCGGCGAGCCCGCGTCCGATGCCCCGGCCGTGCGTGCCCGCCGACACGCCCTGCCACGCCTCAGGCACGCGCCGCGACCTCCTTGGCGAGCTTCAGATAGGCGACCGAGCCGGCGCAGTGCGGGTCGTGGCGGGTGACCGGGAGGCCGAAGCTCGGAGCCTCGCCCACGCGCACGTTGCGGGGGACGACCGTCTCGAACACGAGCTCGGGGAAGTGCTCGCGCACCTCGCGCTCGACGTCCTGGGCGAGCCGCGTACGGCCGTCGTGCATCGTGAGGATCATCCCCGCCACGCGCAGGCGTGGGTTGAGCTCGCGCGTGATCAGGCCGAGGGTGTCGAGCAGGCCGGCGAGCCCCTCGAGCGCGAAGTACTCGGTCTGAACCGGGACGATCACCCGGTCGGCGGCGACGAGCGCGTTGACGGTCAGCGGTCCGAGGGAAGGCGGGCAGTCGAGCAGGGTGAACAGGAATCGCTCGCGCGTGGCCCCGAGCGCGTCACGAAGGCGCGTCTCCGAGCCGGGAAGGCGCGGGAGCTCGACGTTCGCGCCGGCCAGGTCGGGCGTCGAGGGCGCGAGCCACAGGTTGGGCACGTTGGTCTCGCGGGCAGCCTCGGCGAGATCGGCCTCCCCGCCGAGGCAGGCGTACACGTTGCGCTCGAGGTCCTTGGAGACTCCGAGGGCGACGGTGGCGTTGCACTGGGCGTCGAGGTCGGCGAGCAGCGTGGGATAGCCCGCCTCCGCGACACAGGCCGCGAGGTTGACCGCGGTCGTCGTCTTGCCGACGCCGCCCTTCTGGTTGGCGATCGCGTAGATCTCGCCCACGCGCGCACCGTATTCGCGCGGCCGGTCGGATCCCCTGCGGCGCGCGCGGCGTGGCGCGCGCGACCGAGAGCGCGCGTAGACGCCTACGCCGCGAGGGGGCGCTTCGCCGCCACACCCGCCCGCCTGGGAAACCGCGCCGGCGTCGGCGCGACCTTCTCGAACGGATGCAGGTGGCGGCTGTGCGCGCCGGGGAAGGGCTCGACCCGCACGGGAGCGACCGGGCGCAGGCCGAGCATCGCCGCGGCCCGGTCGCCCGCGCGCTCCTCGTCCGGTCTCCGCGCGCCCTTCCAGCACACGAGCGTCCCGGCGCCCGCGAGCAGGGGCGCCGCGTACTCGCACAGGACGGCGAGCGGCGCCACCGCACGCGCGGTCACCGCCGCGTAGCGTTCACGCCCCTCGCCGCGCGCCCAGTCCTCGGCGCGCGCGGGGATCGCTCGCGCGTTGGTCGCCCCCGCCGCCGACGCGAGCCGCTCGATCGTCGCGCGCTTGCGCGCCACCGACTCGATCAGGTCGACGCACGCGCTCGGGAGCGCGACCGCTAACGCCAGGCCCGGGAAGCCGGCCCCCGCGCCCACGTCGGCGATCGCCTCGGACTCGCGGACCGCCCCCAGCTCGAGGCCCGCCAGGCTGTCGGCGATGTGCGCAGGGAGCGCCTGCTGTGGGTCGACCCCCGTGGTCGGCGGGTCGGGCTCTGCGGCCAGCGCGGCAAGCAGCCGACGGAACCGGTCGGCCGCGACCTCGGGCAGCCCGTGGCGGCGGCACAGCGCCACCGTTTCACGGGAAACGGTCAGGGGCGCGGCGGCTGCGCTCGACGAGGCGTCACGACGAGCCGTCGCTCAGGCTCCTCGCCCTCGCTGTGGGTCTCAACGTCGGCGTGGTCCTTGAGGTGCGTGTGGACGATGCGCCGCTCGAACGCGTTCATCGGGTCGAGCTCGACCGCCCGGCCGAAGGAGACCGCATCCTCCGCGGCCCGCTCCGCCTCGCGCGCGAGCGCGGCCTGGCGTCGCTCGCGATAGCCGGCGACGTCGACCACGGCCCGCTTGCGCTCGCCCTCACCTGCGCGGAAGGCGACGCGGGCGGCAACGTGCTGGAGCGCGTCGATCGTGGCACCGTGCTTGCCGATGAGCGGCCCGGCGTCGCCTGCGTCCTCGACGTTCACGCGGATCTCCTCGTCGTCCTCCTCGGCGGTCACGCGGCCGCCGACGTCGAGCGCCGCGAGCATGCGCTCGACCACCGCCGCCGACCGCTCGGCGGGAGCGCCGGGGAGTCCCGTGTCCACCCGAGCCTGCTCGGGACCCGACGAGCCGCTCATCGCCGCCGGCCCGAGCGCTTCTTCTTCTTACGCGGCGAGGGAGGCGGCGGGCGCGGGCTCGCGGTCTCGGCGGACGCACCGTCCCCCTTGCCGGCGCCGCCGGCCACCGAGCCGAGCGCGGCGAGCAGCCCGCGGCGCGGCTCTCCGTTCCCGGCGGACGCCGCGGCGGCGCCGGCACGCGCCGGCGCCGCCTCCTTGCCGTCGTCGCTCGAGATCGGCGTGGGCGTGGGCAGGAACTTCTTGACCACCAGCTGCTGCCCGAACGTCCAGACGTTGGTCGTGATCCAGTACACGAGCAGCCCCGCCTCGAAGTTGATGAGGATCGGGACGAAGATGATCGGCAGGCCGAGGATCAGCAGACGCTGGTTGCGGTCGCCACTGACCGCGGTCACGAGGCTGGCCGCGAGTTGCGTGCCCACGTACAGCAGGATCAGGACGATGAGGACGATCCCCGTCTCCGGCCGCGCGAGGTTGTCGATGATCAGGAAGCTCTCCTCGCCCCTGATCTCCGTCTTGAACTCGTCGCCGCGCAGCAGATAGAAGAGCGCGATGAAGAACGGGATCTGAAGCAGGAGCGGCAGGCACGAGGACGCCGGGTTGAACCCGTGCTCCTTGTAGAACTTCATCATCTCCTCGTTGAGGCGCTGGCGGTCGTCCTTGTAGCGCTCCTGGAGCTTCTTCATCTCGGGGGCGAGCCGCTGCATGTTCTGCATGCCGCGGATGCCCTTGTAGGTGAGCGGCAGGATCGCGATTCGAACCACCACCGTGAGCATCACGATCGACCACCCCCAGCTCAGTCCGACCGAGTCATGCCAGAAGCGCAGGATCGCGTCGGCGACGTCGATCAGCGGCTGGAGGACGTTTGCTAGGACGAGGGTCACGGCCGGGGAGCTCCGGGTCGGTCGCGGGGTTGGGAGGGACGGAGGCGGAAGAGGCGCTGCTGCTCGACGGGGTCGAGCCCGCCGGCGCTCCACGGGTTGCAGCGCAGCAGGCGCCAGCCGGCGAGGACGAGTCCCCTGAGTATGCCGAACGAGCGCAGGGCCTCGATCGCGTACGCCGAGCACGTCGGGTGATACCGGCATCGTGGCCCGAGCGCCGGCGAGACGATGAGCTGGTAGAGGCGGATCGGAGCGGCGGCGGCGGCCGAGAGCAGGCGCGAAGGAGCGCCTCGGTGCGGCGTCATGCCTCGAGCCCGGCGCCGGCGACGAGCTCGCGCAGGGACGCCTCGAACGCCGGCGCGCCCTCGCGGCGGGCGAGCTCCGCGGCGTCGGCGCGCGCGACGAGCACGAAGTCGTACCCGGGCGGCAGGGCGGGGGCGACCGCCCAGAACGCCTCGCGGAGCATCCGCTTCACGCGGTTGCGCTCGACCGCCCCGCCGACGCGCCGGCCGACCGATATCCCGAGCCGCGGATCCTCCGTCGGGAGGACGGCCTGGTCGCCTTCGGAGGCGCGGCGCGGAAAGGCGTGGAGGATCAGGTGGCGCGAGGCGAACGAGTGGCCCTCGCGGAACACCCGGTCGAAGTCGGCGCTGCGCGACAGCCGCCTGCGACCGCCCCGGCGCCCCGTCTGACGCTGGCCGGGGGTCGCCACCGGCCTACGGGGTGAGCCGTGTGCGGCCCTTGGCGCGGCGGCGCTTC
>DATHAN010000321.1:0-3288 GCA_035296645.1 Thermoleophilaceae bacterium | reverse complement strand
AGCCGTCCAGCGAGCTGGCGCAGTAGTAAACCGTCGTGGCCACGGCGCGAGGCTACTCCCGGGCTTAGCTCCTGCGTTGGACGAAGCGGGGCGACCGTCAAGGGACCTCCGTCCCTCGAGGCAGGCCAGGGACTCTGTCGCAAAGTACCGGGCTCGGCCCCCCTCGAGGAGCGCGTACGCGATCGTCCCTCCCCGAACCGCCAGCGGCTTTCGGCGGGAAACCACGCGGATATGAGCCGTCGCTGAGAAGGCTATTAGGCGCGCCTCAAAGATTGTTACTATGCGAGTATCGACCGTCTATCGAGGCGCAAATTCCTGCTCGGGGCCGTGCCGGCCGTCGCCGGAGGGCTCGCCGCTACCCACGGGGTGGTATCGCACCGTCACCCGTGGGACGCGAGCGCCGCGGCCGCCGCTGAGCGAACCGACCGTGGTGCGGCCGGTACTCACCCGGCCTCCGGCGGACACGGCGGGGGCATCAACGGTCCCTCCTTTCGCAAAGGCAGAAGCGTGGACCACCGCGCGAACGGCTTCAACCCGACGCACATCCTGCGCGACTTCGACTGGGGCAAGACCCGACGCCTAGCGAGCGGACGCGTATTGCGCGAGTGGGAGATCGTCGCCTTCGACAAGGAGATCGAGGTCGCCCCGGGCGTGAAGTTTCCCGCGTGGACCTTCGGTGGCCGCGTTCCGGGGCCGACGCTGCGTTGTCGGGAGGGGGAGGCACTGCGGGTCCGCTTCGTCAACGCGAGCGGGCATCCGCACACCATGCACTTCCACGGCTTCCATCGGCCGGCCATGGACGGCATCCCCGAGGAGGGAGCCGGTGTGATCGCGCCCGGCAAGCACACGACCTATGAGTTCGACGCCGACCCATTCGGGCTCCATCTCTACCACTGCCACGTCGGCCCGCTGGCCGAGCACATCGCGCGAGGGCTCTACGGCGCCTTCATCGTCGACCCGAAGAAGGGGCGGCCGGAGGCGGACGAGATGGTCATGGTCATGAACGGCTTCAACACCAACTTCGACGCCGAGGGCAATCAGGTCTACGCGGTCAACACCGTCGCGTTCCATCACGTCAACGAGCCGATCGAGGTCAGTCGCAGCGAGCTTGTGCGGATCTACCTGGTCAACACGCTCGAGTTCGATCCCATCAACTCCTTCCACATCCACGGCCACTTCTTCGACTACTACCCGACGGGTACATCACTGGGCCCGACCGAGCTCACCGACACGGTCATCCAGGGGCAAGGGCAGCGGGGCGTCTGCGAGCTGCGCTTCCGCTTCCCCGGCCAGGTCATGTTCCATGCCCACAAGTCGGAGTTCGCCGAGCTCGGCTGGATGGGCTTCTTCGGGGTCAGGTGATGGACTCGAGCACGACTGCCTCCGCCCGGAGCCCGCGCTTCGCGAACGTACCGGTGTGGCTGCTCGCCCTTGTCCCGCTCGCGCTCATCGCCGCCGCCCTCGCGGCCTTCGTGGTCCTGGGCGCGCCCGGCCTCGACGAGCGCCGCGGTCCTCCCATCGAAGAGCTCGCCGTGGAGCAGACCGTCCTGCGTCCCGGGGTGATCGAGCTCACGGTTCGCAATGCCGGTCCCGACCCGGTCGAGGTCGCCCAGGTCTTCGTCAACGACGCCTACGTGGACTTCGAGAACGACACGGACCCCGTCGGCCGCCTCGGGACGCAGAAGCTCACGCTCAACTACCCCTGGAACGAGGGCCAGCCCTACCTTATCACCATGCTCACCTCGACGGGAGCGACGATCGAGCACGAGATCGAGCTCGCGGTCGAAACGCCGGAGGCGGGCGCGGGCTTCTTCGGTCTGATGGCGGCGCTCGGGACCTACGTGGGGGTCGTCCCGGTCCTGCTCGGCATGCTCTTCCTGCCCCTTCTGCGCCAGGTTCGCGAGCACTGGCTCCGGATGTTCCTCGCCTTCACGATCGGGCTACTCGCCTTCCTCGCGCTCGACGGGTCACTCGAGGGCCTCGAGCTCGTCGAGGGAGGCTCGGGGGCGCTCGGCGGTCCGACGCTCGTCTTTGTCGGCGCGGCCGGCGGTTATCTGGCTTTGGTGGCGGTCGAGAGCTACTTGAAGGCGCGCCGAGAGAAAGCGAGCGTCGCCGGCGCCTCGGAGCTCCAGCTCGCCCTGCTCGTGGCGGTGGGCATCGGGTTGCACAACCTCGGCGAGGGTCTCGCCATCGGCTCCGCCTACGCCGTCGGCTCGCTCGCCCTCGGCACCTTCCTCGTGGTGGGCTTTGCCCTCCACAACACGACCGAGGGGCTTGCCATCGTCGCCCCGATCTCGCGGCGCAGTCCGTCCCTCCCGACGCTCGCGGGCCTTGGGCTCATAGCCGGCGCGCCCGCCATCCTCGGCGCTTTCCTCGGCGCCTCTGCGTACAACCCCGAGGTCGCCGGCCTGCTCCTCGGCGTCGGCGTCGGGGCGATCGTGCAGGTCGTACAGCAGCTCGTGCCGAGCATTCGAGACCGCGCCGGCAGAGCTCTCTATCCGGCGAGCGTCGGCGGGATACTTGCGGGCGTCGCCGTGCTCTACGCCACCGGCCTGTTGATCCCGAACTGATGGCAGCGTCCGACAGTCCCGGTCCGGGCACCTTCTCCGAGGCCGTCCAAGACTACCTCAAGGCGATCTATGCGCTCCACGAGCGGACCGGCGAGCCGGTGGCGACCGGGACGCTCGCCGAGCAGCTCAACGTCAGTCCGGGCTCGGCGTCCGCGATGACCAAGAGGCTCGACGAGCTCGGCCTCGCCAGGCACGAACGCTATCGGGGCGTCGAGCTGACCGAAGAGGGCGAGCGGGTGGCGCTCGAGGTCGTCCGCCATCATCGGCTGCTCGAGCGGTTCCTCACCGACGAGCTCGACGTTCCCTGGGATCGCGTGCACGACGAGGCCGAAGTCCTCGAGCACGTGCTCTCCGAAGAGCTCGAGCAGCGCATCGCCGACAAGCTAGGGCACCCCGTCTACGACCCGCACGGCGACCCGATCCCCTCCCGCGACGGCGTCGTCGAAGCTCAGGAGACTCGTGTCCTCGCCGACCTGGAGCCGGGGGATTGCGGGACCTTCGTGAGAGTCTCGGACTCGAAACCCGAGATGCTCCGCTACCTGGCCGACCACGGGCTTGCACCGGGCATCGAGCTCCAGCTCGTCCGACGAGAACCGTTCGGCGGACCGCTCACCGTGCGCGTGGGCGACCGCGAGCTCGCGCTCGGAGGCGAGCTGGCGCAGGTCATGAGCGTCGCGCTCTTCTCGTGAGCGTTTCCAGCCGGGCAACGTCGCCTGGA
>DATHAN010000320.1:0-4284 GCA_035296645.1 Thermoleophilaceae bacterium | reverse complement strand
GGCGAGCCCGAAGGCGATGGCGAAGCCCGCGGCCACGGAGACCACGGTCAGGATCACGTGCTGGACCAGCGGGTCGACGTAGCGCCACAGGTTGTCGACGATCCACCCGGGGCAGAAGCCGTTCTCGGACACGCACGTGCCACCGCGGCGGCTGCGGATCTCGAGCTGAGCGACGACGAGCTCGACGGCGCTCAAGCCGGCTCCGCCTCCGATCTCGTCAGCGACTCGCGCTCCTCCTCGGCGAGCTCGGTGCCGGTGTGGGCGCGCTCGGCCGGGAGCTGGAGCGCCTGGGAGACGATCTCGACCGACAGCACGCCCGCGAGCCGGCCCTCGGCGTCGACCACCGCGCTGTAGTGGACCTGAGACTCGATTAGGTCGGCGAGCGCGTCGCGCAAGACGTCGTCGAGCTCGACGAGCGGCTCGGCGCGCGAGCGGAGCTCGGGGCGCACGCGCTCGCCCGCGAGGCCGCGTCCCGACAGCCAGCCCTGCGGGCGTCCCTGGTCGTCGACGAGCAGCGGCATGTCGATGTCGGCGTCGGCGATCTTGCGGCGGACGTCGGCCACCGGCTCGCCGCTGCGCACGGTCGGCGCGCGCCACAGGTCGATGTCGCGCACGCGCTGGAGCGCGAGCCGCTTGAGCGCGCGGTCGGCCCCCACGAAGTCCTCGACGAACTCGTCGGCCGGGTACGTGAGGAGCTCCGCGGGCGAGGCGTACTGCGCGAGCTTCCCGCCCCGGCGCAGCACGGCGATGCGGTCGCCCATCTTGATCGCCTCGTCGATGTCGTGCGTGACGAACACGACGGTCTTGCGCAGCTCGCTCTGCAGGCGCAGGAACTCGTTCTGGAGCCGCTCGCGGTTGATCGGATCGATCGCCCCGAACGGCTCGTCCATGAGCATGAGCGGCGGGTCGGCGGCGAGGGCGCGGGCGACGCCGACACGCTGGCGCTGGCCGCCCGAGAGCTGGGCCGGGTAGCGGTCCGCGGTCTCGGGCTCGAGCGACACGAGCTCGAGCAGCTCACGCACGCGCGCGTCGATGCGGCTGCGATCCCAGCCGAGCAGGCGCGGGACGACCGCGATATTCGCCGCCACGGTCAGGTGGGGGAAGAGCCCGATCTGCTGGATCGCGTAACCGATCTCGCGCCGCAGCTCGGCCGGCTGGCGCTCGCGCACGCTGCGCTCGTCGAGCAGAATGTCGCCCTCGGTGATCTCGATCATGCGGTTGACCATCCGCATCGCCGTGGTCTTGCCGCAACCCGAGGGACCGACGAGCACGCAAGTATCGCCCGCCGGCACGGTGAGCGACAGCCCGTCCACCGCGGGCTCGCTCTGTTCCCCGTAGCGCTTGGTGGCCGAGCGGAACTCGAGCGTGGCGGCCTGTGCCCGCGGCGAGCCGTGCGAGGCTGTTGAGGAGCTGGAGACGGTCAAGTCGACGGCCAGGCTGGCCTCGAGGTCCGGTGAGAGCGGGAATCATCCCACACGCCACACTGCTCGTTGGGTGTGTGAGAGCGCGCGCGGCTGGATAAGTGACGGGTGGCACGAGCGTGGGGAGGAGAGGGTTCAAGCTTCCTCGTCGCGCCCTGACGGTTCTCTTCCTGCTCGCCGAGCGGGATGCGCGGCCGCGGGGGACGGGCGCCGGCGTGATGACGGCGGCCGCCCCCGGCGCTCGGTAGCGCGCGCGAGCAGCCGCGCTTGCCTCGATCACCCCGAGGGAATAGGCACACAGAGGTCGACCGCTCGTCGGTCGGGCTAGGGCAGGCGAGAAGCCGCTCAGGCAGCGGAGGAAGGAGACGACCGTGGCGACGACCGGAGGCAAAGAGGAGAACCTCGAGCACGAGCTTCAGTCGTTGATCGAGCACGAGACCTTCGACCCGCCCGAGGACTTCCGGAGGCACGCGCTCGTCACCGACGACTCGCTGCACCGCGGGTCCGAGAGCGATCCCGAGGGCTTCTGGCTCGAGCGCGCGCGCGAGCTCACGTGGTTCCGCGAGCCGAGCGAGTCGCTCGACGACTCGGACCCGCCCTTCTACCGCTGGTTCGCCGACGGCACGCTGAACGCCTCGTACAACTGCCTCGACCGCCACGTCGAGGCCGGGAATGGCGACCGCGTCGCCTTCCACTGGCGCGGCGAGGAGGGCGAGGAGGAGGACTGGACCTACGCCGACCTGCTACGTGACGTCCAGAGGCTCGCCAACGGGTTGAGGGAGCGGGGGATCGGCAAGGGCGACGTGGTCGGGATCTACCTCCCGATGATCCCGGAGGTCGTGGTCGCCATGCTGGCGTGCGCGCGGATCGGGGCCCCGCACAACGTCGTCTTCGGCGGCTTCTCGCCCGAGTCGGTGTCGGAGCGCATGCGGTTCTCGGAGGCCAAGGCGCTCATCACCGCCGACGGAGCGCGGCGCAAGGGGCAGACGAGCCCGGTCAAGGCCAAGGTCGACGAGGAGGGGATCGGCGAGCTCGACCCCATGGAGACCATCGTCGTCGTGCGCCGCACCGGCGAGCGCTGCGAGATGGAGGAAGGCCGCGACGTCTTCTACGACGAGCTGCTCGAAAACGCGGACGACGAGTGCCCGCCCGAGGAGCTCGACGCCGAGCACCCGCTCTACATCCTCTACACCTCGGGCTCGACCGCGAGCCCGAAGGGGATCCTCCACACCACGGGCGGCTACCTGACGGGAGTCGCGTGGACCTTCGAGGTCGTGTTCGACGCGAAGCCCGAGGAGGACGTCTTCTGGTGCGCCGCCGACGTCGGGTGGGTGACCGGCCACTCGTACATCGTCTACGGACCGATGGCCTGCGGGATGACCTCGGTGATGTGGGAAGGCGGCCCCGACTACCCGGACAAGGACGTCTGGTGGGAGGTCGTCGAGCGCTATGGCGTGACGATCCTCTACACCGCGCCGACCGCGATCCGCGCGTTCATGAAGTGGGGCGTCGAGTACCCCGAGCGCCACGACCTCTCGTCGCTGCGCCTGCTCGGCACGGTCGGCGAGCCGATCAACCCCAAGGCGTGGGCGTGGTACCACAAGGTCATCGGCGGGGAGCACTGCCCGATCGTCGACACGTGGTGGCAGACGGAGACCGGCGCGATCATGATCAGCCCGCTGCCGGGGCTCACCCCCGCGAAGCCCGGGTCGGCGACCGAGCCCCTACCGGGGATCGAGGCGGCGGTCCTGGACGAGGACGGGGAGGAGCTCGACGAAGGGCAGGGCTACCTCGTGCTCACCCGCCCGTGGCCTTCGATGCTGCGGACGCTCTATCGCGAGGAGGACCGCTTCGTCGAGACCTACTTCGACAAGTTCGGTCGCGACACCTACCTGGTGGGGGACGCGGCGCGCAAGGACGAGGACGGCTACTTCTGGGTCATCGGCCGGATCGACGACGTGATCAACGTCTCCGGCCACCGCATGTCGACGGCGGAGATCGAGCACGCGATCGTCTCCTACGAGTACGTCGCCGAGTCGGCGGTGATCGGGCAGGAGGACGAGGACACCGGGCAGGCCGTGACGGCCTTCGTGACCCTCGAAGGCGACACCGAGGCCGGCGACGAGCTCGAGCGGTCGATCCGCGAGCACGTCGCCAAGCGGATCGGCAAGGTGGCGCGGCCCAAGCGCATCATCTGGACCGACGACCTGCCGAAGACGCGGTCGGGAAAGATCATGCGGCGGCTGCTGCGTGACATCGCCGAGGGCCGAGAGCTCGGCGACGTGACGACGCTGCGCGAGCCGGGGGTGATGGACGACCTGGCGCAGAAGGTGCAGGAGCGCGACGACGACGGAGACGAGTAGGACGCGGCGCCCGCCGGCCGCCGGGCACCGGCCGGCGGACGCCGCGGGCAAGAGTTGACAGACGTCGTCGCCGGTGCAAAGATGACGCCGCCGTCACTTTTTGCCCGCCAGGACGCCCGATCGCCGACATGAGCACCCTTCCGACCGCCTGCGTCATCGGCGCCGGCTCCTCCGGCATCACGGCCGCCAAGGCGCTGCTCGACCACGGGGTCCCGTTCGACGCGCTCGAGATGAGCGATCGCGTCGGCGGCAACTGGGCGATCGACAACCCGAACCAGGTCTCCTCCGCCTACCGCTCGCTGCACATCAACACCTCGCGCGAGCGGATGGAGTACTCCGACTACCCGATGCCGAAGTCGTATCCCGACTTCCCCAAGCACACGCACATCGCCGAGTACTTCAACGCCTACGTCGACCACTTCGGCCTGCGCGAGCGGATCGAGTTCGAGACCCGCGTCGACCACGCCGGCCGCCGCGAGGACGGGGTGTGGGAGGTGCGC
>DATHAN010000319.1:0-2186 GCA_035296645.1 Thermoleophilaceae bacterium | reverse complement strand
AGCCTACGGCCCGAGCTGCCGGCCGAGGATCTCCTTCATGATCTCGTCCGTCCCGCCGCCGATCGGCCCGAGGCGGGCGTCGCGCGCGGCGCGGTCGAGCTCGGCGAGCGCGTCCGCCGCCGGCTCGCCCGGCCGGGAATGGAGGCCGCGCTCCGCGCACAGGCGCAGGGCCGTCTCCGCCACCTCGTAGCACCCGCGCTGGGTCGCGAGCTTGGCCATGGTCACCTCGCGCACGGCGTCCTCGCCGGCGTGGAAGCGGCGCAGGGCGTGGAGCGTGACCGCCCGGCCCGACTCGAGCGTGAGGGCCATCTCGGCGACCGCGTGGCGGAAGGCCTCTCTCGGGCGCGCGGGGGCGAGCGCGAGCGCCCGCTCGAGCGCCGCCTGCATGCCGCCCACCGCGCCGAGCGCCATCAGCAGCCGCTCCCACTGGAAGTTGGCCATGATCAGGTAGAAGCCGCGGTTCTCGTCGCCGAGCAGGTTCTCGTCGGGAACGAAGACGTCGTCGAAGGCGAGCTCGGCGGTGTCGGACGCGTGCCAGCCGAGCTTCTCGAGCTTGCGCGAGACCGAGAAGCCCTCCGATCCGCGCTCGATGATCAGGAACGACAGGCCGTGGTGGCCGCCCTCGCGCGTGGTCTTGACCGCGGTGACCACGAATCCGGCGCGGACCCCGTTCGTGATGAACGTCTTCGAGCCGTTGACCCGCCAGCCGCCGTCGACCCGCTGGGCGGTCGTGCGGATGCCGGCCACGTCCGAGCCCGCGCCGGGCTCGGTGATCCCGAGGGCGGCGATCTTCTCGCCGCGGATGGCGGGTACGAGGAAGCGCTCGTGCTGGTCCGGGGTGCCGAACCTCCAGATCGGTGGCGTGGCGATCCCGGTGTGCGCCCCGATCGCCGCGGCCAGGCCACCCGATCCGCACCGGGCCAGCTCCTCGCACAGGACCGCGTCGTCGAGGTGGTCGCCACCCGCGCCGCCGAGCTCGCGCGGGTACTTGAGCCCGAGCAGCCCCCGGTCGCCGAGCTCGGCGAAGAGCTCGCTCGGAAACCATCGCTCGCGCTCGTACTCGGCGGCGCGCGGCCGCAGCTCGTTCTCGACGTAGTTCCGCAGCTCCGCCCGGAAGCGCTCGTGGCCGGCGGTGAACGGCGGCAGCGGGCGCCCGGGCGCAGCGGGCGGGAGCCCGCGCTCCTCGAGCGTCGGGGTCGTCACCGGCGCTCGCCGTGGCCGGCGGTCGTCACTCGAGCACCGTGTGGCCGCGGCCGGCGTGGTCGAATCCGATCAGGTCGCCCGAGCGGTTCTTCGGCCCCGAGTGATGGTAGGCGCGCACCTCGCATATGCGGTCGTCGCGGAAGCGGAACCACTCCGTCCCCCGGTCGAGGCGGCGCTCGCCGGACTCCGGGTCGCGCCAGGTCATCGTCCATTCGATACACGCCTCGTCGCCCTCCTCGATCCCGTGCTCGAGCGTCCAGCGCCCCTCGAGGTGCTCGACCGCGAGCCGAGTGTGCTCGCCGATCGAGCGCGCGCCGTCGTGCGGGCCGAGGCGCGTGTAGTAGTGGACCGCGTCGTCGGTGAAGAACGAGGCGACTCGCTCGGGGTCGCCCGTGTTGAGCGCCTCGTAGTACGCCCGGACGTGGTCGAGCCGCGCGCCCATCGTCGCCTAGCCCGCGTCGGCGGCGTACTCGAGCTGGCGGCGCACGTCGCCGGTGACGGGGTCGGCGTGCCCCGCCCACGCCTCCCGCGGCTCGAGCGCGGCGAGCTTGCGGAGGCTCTCGGTGGCCTGGGCGCGCGCGGGCGTGAAGGCGGCGTGCGGAAGGCGCGGCGCCCCGTAGGGCGAGAACGGTGAATCGGGGTCGAGCGTGTACAGCGTGTCGCTCACGAGCGCGAGCCGGTCCTGCTCGCGCCACAGGCCGATGAGGCCGGGAGCGTGACCCGGGAAGTGCTTGACCTCGAAGCCCGCCACCTCGTCGCCCTCATCGACGGTGCCGGCGACGCGCACCGGGCCGCCGTCCCACTCGCGGAGCAGGAACGGGTAGGCGCGCCGCATGACCGCTGACTCGAGCTTCGTCAGGTCGAAGTAGCGGTAGCCGCCGTCGCCCTCGGCGTCGGGGACCTCGTCGGGATGGCAGAAGACTGGCGCGCCGAGCTCGGGGGCCGCGCCGCGGTGATCGGCGTGGGAGTGGCCGAGCACGACG